>CACYWT010000068.1 GCA_902778175.1 uncultured Ruminococcus sp.
ATAATAATGATAAAACAGGCGCTTGTTTCCGGACAGGAATTATTGTAAGTAGGAACAGAGCAGCCGGAAAGTGACCGCCTGCGGCGGTCACGGCGGCGGCAGGGATTAAATTTCTTATGGAGCAGCGCCGTGAACCGCGACCAATGAACTACCGCCTTGTGCCCAGAGCGGAACGGAGTGGAGCGACCAACGCGAATTGCCCAGTGCGGGCACGCACCGGAGGCACTCCGCACAGTAAAATTACCCGTTTTTGTAGGAATACGGCGTTATCCCGTATTTCTTTTTGAATGCCCGTGTGAAATATGACAGATTATTGAATCCACATTCGATCGCAGTACGGGATACCGTCATGGATTCCTGCCTCAGCTTTTTTGACGCGATCTCCAACCGATAGTTTTTCAGATATTGATTGAATGACGTCCCCGTTAACTGCCGAAACATTTTTGAAAAATGACTTGCGGAAAAATTGCTTACCCTCGCAGCTTCCTCTACTGTCAGATTTTCGTCATATCGGTTCTCAACAAGCTCAAGCGATCTCTTTAATTTCGTGTACAGATCCTCTATATAATTATCCTGGGCATTCTTCGGCTTGCTTTCAGCACAAATGTAATGCATTATCCCGAATAAACAGGATTTGATTATCAGCTCTATCCCGTCTTCACTGTGTCTTCGCAGATCGGTAAGCTGCTGCACAAAAGGCGTTATCTTCCCGTTCAGAGGATTATCCCTGCTTAAATATTTAGGGATTATCAGATGACTGCTGTAAACAGGCAGAAAATATTTCTCATAACATGGATCACGTTCGTTCGTTTCCAGTAATGAAAAACGAAACAGTATATTGTAATACTTTGCTTTGTCATCACCGTGCTGACATATCGAATGTATGAACTGCGGCTGAATGAATACCATGTCGCCTTCGGAAACAAGTATCTCCTCATTCTGTATGCTGACTGTCATGCTCCCCTCGATAACATGAATGATCTCCATTTCATCATGCCAGTGCAGCGGAAATTCCGACAGCCATTCAGGTACACGCCCTCCGTATACGGTATATGGAAATGTGAGCTTTCCGTGCTGCTTTTCTTCATGCATCGCAAGCATACTTATCACCCCCCTGTAATAGCTTTGTGTTATTATATTAGTTGAATTATATTAGTATTATAACATTTAAAATCGTATAATACAACTAAAGAATAAGAAATCAATACAGGAAAGGTCGTGTTCATAAAATGAAAAAACTTCGTTTGTTTGATCTTGCATGGCCTATTTTTATAGAAACCGTTCTCTTTATGCTGCTGGGATTTATAGATGTTTTTATCCTCAGCAGATATGACGATATCGCCGCATCATCGGTGAATACCGCAAATCAGTCCGTTTCTATCGTTACGCTTGTATTTACCGTTATATCAGGCGCAAGCGCGATACTTATTTCTCAGTACCTCGGCGCAGAAAAAAAAAGATCCGCGTCCCGTATCGCGGCTCTTTCAATAAGCTTCAATCTTTTGTTCGGTATTATCGTCAGTCTGATATTCATTCTGTTCAGCGATAATATCCTCGCCTTTATCGGAGCGTCGGGTGATGTCATGAAATTTGCGTCACCGTATCTGAGGATAGTCGGCGGTTCGATCTTCATGCAGGCTTTGCTCAGCGCAGTCGCGGTTATCGTCCGCAACCACGGAATGACAAAGGTCACAATGTATATGTCGTTCGGTATGAATGCCGCAAATGCCCTGCTCGACAGTATTTTCGTCCTCGGTCTTTTCGGTATGCCGAGGCTCGGCGTTATCGGCGCAGCGGCTGCAACGGTTTTCAGCAGATCGGTCGGTCTTATCGTTATAACGATATTCCTTTTCAAAAAGGTGGAAAAACCTTCGATCTTCCGTATGCTCCGTCCGTTCCCGATAAAAGACCTTCTCGATATGATCAGGATAGGCGTTCCGTCAGCTCTCGAAAGCTTTCTGTATAATCTTTCCCAGCTCGTGCTTACGTCCATTGTTCTGATATATCTTACCGATACGGAGCTTATCACAAAAACCTATGTTCAGAATATCACTATGTTTTTCTATGTCTTTTCGGTTTCGGTCGGTCAGGCGTCACAGATAATCACAGGTCATTATGTCGGCGCAGGAAAAACCGATGAGGCATACAGACAGGGAATAAAAGCATATAAGACTGCTCTTGCCGTAACGCTGACGGTATGTATCATCGGGATAATATTCCGCAGTCAGCTTCTCGGGATATTCACGTCCGACCCTGCCGTTATCAGTCTTGGGGCGTCGATAATCGTTATCAATATTTTCCTCGAATTTGGCAGAACGACAAATCTTGTAATAATAGCCTGTCTTCGAGGAGCAGGAGACGTATATTTCCCGACGATATGCGCGATATTTTCAATGTGGCTGATAAGCGTTCTCGGAACGTACATATTCGCCGTCGTTTTCGGCATGGGAATATACGGACTCTGGATAGGTATTTCCGCAGACGAAGTATTCCGCGGAATATTCATGATAATCAGATGGAAAAGAGGAAAATGGCGAAGCAAAGGGATCATTAAAAATAATTCAGACTATCAGGCAGATAATACACAGGAGGTATCAGTATGAATCTTTCAGCGATCAGTCACCGTTCAAATTCAGCCTTCACCTATGCTCTCGACAATGACAGGGTAGTCGTCACACTGAAAACAGGCAAGGATATTGACAAAGCCGTCATTATCTGCGAGGATCCGTTTATCCATGAGCTTAACCGCAAAAGGGAATGGTACGGCAAGCCGGTAGAAATGCAGTTATGGCTTGAAACGGAATATCATTATATCATGAGGGCAGTTCTCAGTCCGGAATACAAAAGACTGCAGTATTATTTTGAGATCTATTCCGGGGACGAATGTTATACCCTGTTTGAAAACAAGCTCTGTCCCATTGAGAAAAAAGAAAGCCGCGCAAAGCAGTATTTCAAATTTCCCTGGCTCAATCCGTCGGACGTTATTGCTCCGCCTCAGTGGGTAAGCGATACTGTATGGTACCAGATAATGCCGGAAAGATATGCCCGCGGAAGTAATTTCGTAAATAACGGCAAATTCCGCGAATGGGGAGATTTCAGCGATGGTCAGCTTGAGGATCTTTACGGCGGAAATCTCAGGGGGATAAAAGAAAAGCTCCCGTATATAAAATCGCTGGGGATAAGCGGAATATATCTGACTCCTGTTTTTCTTTCATGCTCCAGTCATAAATACAATACCTTTGATTACCGCATGATCGACCCGGATTTCGGCACTGAAAACGATATGATAGAGCTTGTCGGCGCCGCTCATGATATGGGTATACGCATCATGCTTGACGCGGTATTCAACCACTGCGGACATGATTTCCCTTTGTGGAAGGACGTTCAGAAAAACGGCAGAAACTCCAAATATTACGACTGGTTCTTTGTCAACGGCGACAATATCGACAGAGAGGATTATTCCACTGCTGACGGAAGGTTTTATTCCTTTTCGTTCTGGGCAGGAATGCCGAAATTCAATACCAACAATCCGAAGGTAATAAAATATTTCACGCAGATAGTTTCCTACTGGACGGAGGTATGGGGGATCGACGGCATACGTTTTGACGTCGGGGACGAGGTATCGCATACCTTCCTGAGAAGCATATATAATTCACTGAAAGCAATAAAGCCGGATATATTCCTGCTCGGAGAGATATGGAATGATTCTCTTGGCTGGGTAACGTCGAAGGAATACGACAGCGTAATGAATTATCCGCTTTGCAACTGCATCAATGATTTCGGGAAATACAAGGATTCCGATTCAACGGAATTTATGTACAGGCTGAATTACTGCCGCAGTCTTTATCCTCCGCAGGTAACGGACGCGCTGTTCAATTTTCTTGACACTCACGATACGGCGAGGGCGATAGACAGTTGTGAAAACGAAGATGTACTTTTACAGAAAGCGGCAATGCTGATGACTCTGCCGGGGACCCCTTGCATATATTACGGAACGGAGATCGCGATGCACGGATCATATGCGCCGTTCAACCGCAGGACAATGCCTTGGGACGAGATAGAGAGCGGAAAATACGATAATTTTATAAATAAGCTCAGCGGACTTATCAAGTTGCGCAAAGGAAACGAGGCTTTGCAGAGTGATGATATAGAGTTCAGAATTGACAAAGATAATCCGCGCCTGCTGAGTTATATCAAGGCAGGGAAGATAAGAGTATATATCAATGCCGGAGATAAAGAGATCAACATTTCACCGACAGGAGAGATACTTTATTCAAACAAATACGATAACGGTATACTTTTTCCTGACGGAACGGCGATCGTGAAATTAATGCATAATGCATGAAGTTAATGCATAATGCATAATGCATAATGCATAATGAAAGAGGCGGCTCAGTGCCGCCTCTTTATTTACTGTTCTTCGCTGTTTTCGCTTTCTTCGGGTATATCTTCAAGATTTCCCGGAGGATCGTTGTCCTCGTCCTCTTCCGGAATATCGGCTGATCCGCCGTTGTCGTCGGGATCCTCATGCGGCGCTCTCGCAAGCGTTGCTACCTTGCTGTCGTCCGTCGTTTTCATGACAATAACGCCCTTTGACGGTCTTGCGCATATTCTGATGGAAGACGCCTCTATCCTGATGATAACTCCGTTGTCGGAGATAAGAATAATATCGTCGTCCAGATCGACCGCTTTGATCGCGGCAACCTTGCCGAATTTGTCTGTATGATAATTCGTCAGACCAAATCCGCCCCTCGACTGTATGCGGTAATCACTCAGCTTTGAAAGCCTGCCGTAGCCTGTTTCCGATACCGTCAGGATATATGCGCCCTCTCTCAGTACGGACATTCCGATAACACAGTCATCATCACGCAGGGTTATTGCCTTAACGCCTCTTGCTGATCTGCCCATTGCGCGGACATCGCTCTCATTGAAGCGTATCGCCATACCGTTCCTTGTTGCGGCAAGAAGCTCGCTGTTTCCGTCTGTCAGACGCACCCACGTCAGCTCGTCGTCCTCGTCAAGATCAATTGCGATCAGTCCGCCCTTGCGGTTTGTATAGAAATCCTTCGTTGCCGTTCTCTTGATAATACCCTTCTTGGTTATCATTACTAAATACATATCCTCATCGCCGTTTTCGGGAACGCGGATCATTGAAGTTACCTTTTCGTCGGTACTGAGCGGCAGGAGGTTATTGATATTCATACCCTTTGACGCTCTTGAACCCTCCGGTATCTCGTAGCATTTCAGTCTGTAGACCTTTCCGAGATTCGTAAAGAACAGAACGTAATCATGAGTACCGCTGATGAACATATCGGTAGCGACGTCCTCTTCACGGCGGTTCATACCGCTTATACCCTTACCGCCGCGGCGCTGGGTATGGTATGTATCCATCTTCTGACGCTTGACATATCCGAGGTTGGTCATAGTCAGCACACAGTCCTCGTATGGGATAAGATCCTCAATATCGACCTCACCGCTGACAACGCCGATCTCTGTACGTCTTTCGTCGTTGAATTTTCTTTTGATCTCGTTAAGCTCGGATTTGATGATACCGAGAAGTCTTTCTCCGTTGCTGAGGATATCTTTATAGTCTGCGATCTTTTCGATAAGAGCGGCAAGCTCCGCCTCTATTTTTTCTCTTTCCAGACCCGAAAGCTGACCGAGGCGCATTGAAACGATCGCCTGAGTCTGCGGTTCATCAAGACCGAATCTTTCGGAAAGAGCCTGTTTTGCAGTCGGCTGATCCTTTGAAGCCCTGATAATTTTTATTACCTCGTCTATGAAATCAATAGCGATTTTCAGACCCTCAAGGATATGCGCTCTTTCCTCAGCCTTTCTGAGATCGTATACAGTTCTTCTTGTAATGATCTCGACCTGAAAATCTATGTAATTCTGAATAATATCCTTCAGGTTAAGAATTTTCGGCACACCGTTGACGATAGCGAGCATTATGATACCGAATGTGACCTGCATCTGGGAATATTTATAGAGGTTATTGAGAACGATCTGAGGAGAAGCCTCACGCTTGACGGTAATTTCGATATGCATACCGTTTCTGTCGGAGTGATCCTCGATATTTGAGATACCCTCTATTCTTTTATTTTTGACCATTTCCGCGATACTGAGGACAAGTTCTGCTTTATTGACCTGATAAGGAATTTCGGTAACGATTATTTTGAACCTGCCGTTTTTTTCTTCAACTATTTCAGCTCTTGCGCGGACGATTATTTTTGCTCTGCCTGTTGCATAAGCGGCGCGGATACCGCTTTTACCCATTATGATACCGCCTGTCGGGAAATCGGGGCCTTTGATATACTGCATGATATCGTCGAGTGTTGCATCGGGGTTATCAATAACGCAGCATACTCCGTCGATGACCTCACCGAGATTATGCGGAGGAATATTGGTTGCCATACCGACGGCGATACCCTTTGACCCGTTGACAAGCAGGTTCGGGAATCTTGACGGAAGGACAGAAGGTTCCTTGCGGCTGTCGTCGTAATTCGGAACATAGTCAACTGTTTCCTTATCGATATCGGTAAGCATTTCGACAGATATTTTGCTCATTCTTGCCTCGGTATAACGGTAAGCGGCAGGCGGATCTCCGTCCACAGATCCGAAATTTCCGTGACCGTCGACGAGGGTATATCTCATCGAGAAATCCTGAGCAAGTCTGACGAGCGCGTCATAGACGGACGCATCTCCGTGAGGGTGATAGCGACCCAGCACATTACCGACAGTTGTTGCGCATTTTTTATACGGCTTATCGGGCGTCAGCTTATCCTCATACTGAGAATACAATATTCTTCTGTGTACGGGTTTAAGACCGTCCCTGACGTCGGGCAATGCTCTCGACACTATTACAGACATAGAATAATCGAGAAACGACTTCTTCATTTCCCTCTCTATATCCACATCAATAATTTTTGTATTGGACAACGCTTCCTGAACATCCAACGCTAATTCCTCCCATCTTCCTCCGGGCTGCCGCCCGGACCCGCCCGGGGCTCCTCGCCCCGGACCCTCGGCAGGGACTAAGTCCCTGCACCTGTATATTTACCTGTATATTTATAAACTTTTTTGCCTTTATTAAAAACCTCGACCAACGCGAATTTAATGCATAACGTCAATAATGCATAACGTCAATAATGCATAATTCATAATGCATAATGCATAATGAATGAGAGCCGCAAGTATTTGATCTTTTTGAAAATACCGCCTTGTGCCCAGAGCGGAGCCGGAGGTGGAGCGACCAACGCGAATTGAGAGCGCAGGCACTGCGCCGCGACTGTCAGTTAGTAAAAACCGCGATCAGTAAACTACCGCCTTGTGCCCAGAGCGGAGCCGGAGGCGCAGCGACCAACGTAAATTTAATGCATAATGCATAATGCATAATGCATAATGAATGAGAGCCGCAAGTATTTGATCTTTTTGAAAAAACTATCGGGATTCAACTATAAAGCCGCAATTGTCAGTTAGTAA
>CACYWT010000069.1 GCA_902778175.1 uncultured Ruminococcus sp.
AGGCTTGCTGTCGTTCAGTGGGAGATTTTTACTCCCACTGAACGGATATATGGCACCCGCCGCCTTAGAGGCGGGGGACATACTTTGCGGTTATAATGAAGAATATCACCTGATCTTCAAGGCAGCACATCACACTATTCAGATACTATTCCTTAAATGTACTATTCCTTTGGCTTTAAGCTCCTCTTTAATACGGGCTTTGTCCTTATACATAAGCTCATCGGATTCCTTCAGCATTTCATCAATGTTCTTTCCGAAGGAATAACCGCATGCACATGAATATCCTGTATCGGAAACAGACAAACTTATATCTTCAACCAACTTTTTTATTTCTTCCTCACTGCGATCTTTGCATATAATAATAAATTCATCTCCGCCGATACGGTATATGCGTTCCTTCTTTGTTACAGCACTGCAAAAACAGCCTGTAATAGTTTTAAGCGCCTTATCTCCTTCTTTATGTCCCTTATTATCATTCAGCCATTTCAGATCGTTCATATCTATGGAAATGATTCCGGTAATATTTTCAGGATGTCTTTTCAGATCACTGTTCATGGTCTGACGGTTAAATACCGGGGTAAGCTGATCGCGTTTCGTATATTGCGCATACAGATACATATAATACAGCAATACATCAGTCGAGTAAGTCAGGTCAACTACTTCACTATGATCCTGATAAGCAAGAACCGCCGAAAAAGTCGCCGTCAGCGCAATGAAGAGAATAACGATCCCTTCCTCTGAAATACTCGTTGTAAGCGTCCTGATAGTAATAAAATACAATGTCATGATATATATGACCGTTATAATGTACGGGGTATATCCGAGCGGTCCTCTGACGAAATGATTTATCTCCGTTTCAAATGAAAAAGCGATACCGCTGAAAAAAGCCGTAGAGGAAACAAGAAAGTTCAATACTGCAGGCAATACTATAAGCTTGCTTATTTTCGGTCTGACGATAAAGAACAGCATCATTATTATCGTCGGACGCAGAGTGTAGCATATTACCGATAAAGGCAATCTCCAGTATACAAAATGCTCAAGACTTCCTGTATATGTTTCAAGTTCGTTAAAAACGGAAAGAGCAAAAATAAGTCCGAGTACGACTCTGAGCTTTATTATCATGGATCTGTCCAGATAAACATCAAACAGGGTGATGATAAACATTCCTACAAGCATTATAAACAGAATATAGTTTTTAATCAGAAAATCAATTATTGTCATTTTATTCTCCTTTCCTGATAAATTTGTTAGCTGATTGTAAAAGTCAAAAATCATCTGTTTATGCGGATTTTGGTATTTACATTTTTACAATTTTCTCCGCTTTTCAAAGCTTTTCGGGATTTGGCCCCGCCTGCGGCGTGCTGACGACCTTTCGCCGTTTTACAATCGGCTGTGATAAATTTGTAAAAAAGAATTAATTTTGTCCTGCCCTATCAGCCCGGAGTCCTGATGATCTCATTTCTGCCTGCGGCTGATATCGTTATGTCATTATAACATAATCAGATAATATCTGCAATAATTAATCCTTCTTTTCTGATAAATAATTTTATACCGGATTCTGTCGGATCGGAGAAAAACGGAACGTCAGCTGCAATAGTAATAGTATGTATATCAGCAGCATCACTGCAAAAAGCTGTTGCAGAATATACTTACAACGAGCTGTGCTTTGTTATGGATAATTACTACGGCAGACCGTCAAAAGCAACGGCAGCATCATATCTCGAAAAAATGGATTATGATCAGGCTCTTGATGAGATCAGCGATGAAACCCGTAAGGCAAAAAAAGCTTTTGAAATCTGACAGTATTGTCGATTACCTGATCGGAATGAGTTATCTCCAGATAGCATTCTACGACGTCGGACACACATATTTTCCTTCAGAGTGCTTTACCGTTTCCATTGAACAACCTCTGAGCAGCGTCGAAAAAAATATTAAGGAATCACTGAATAAAGCACCTTATACTGAGCAAAAAACCAAATGACATGATTTTTTCACAAAGCAAACGGATTATAACCGAAAAATAGCCAAACACGGATGATGGAGAGATCATAAGCTATGAAAGCTGAAAAAGCACACCATGCATGAAACATGATGTGCTTTATCTCATTCGTTTTGTTCGAGTATTTCTATGAATTTTTCGGGTGTATAAACCGTTATAGATGATTTCGCATAGTCCTTTTGATTACGTGTAACTATGCAATCCATCTGACTTCTTTTGGCAGTCCCGATCATAACAGCATCTTCAAAATCTGATACTTGGGAAGAAATCGCATCGTAAACATCAACTGCCATACTATCAAGCATATTTACAATAGTTAATAACTGACTTAGCTTTTTTCTAGTTTCCTGATCGTTGTGAGTACAACGATGGGTAAGATAATAAATATCTGTTGCGGATTTTGCAGTTATGAATCCCGAACATAGTTCCATTGCACACGCCTGCATTATCTTTTTAGCATCCTGAGCAAAAGGTTCTCTGTTTTGTAGAAAATCCATTATGACACAGGTGTCAAGCAACACTTTCATACTGCATCAAGCCTCTCTTCCTTGGCCTGCTCAAGAGTCATAGTGTCCGGGACACTGCCAAACAGATCATTGACAGTCTGGAGCTTATCCTGATAAGGTGCAGTAAGCTTTGCAACGGTTTTTCCATTGCGGGTAATGTAGATATCTTCCGTTGCAGCCATCAAAAGATATTTGCCGAAATTCATTTTAAATTCGGTTGCTGTAATTGACATAAGATCGCCTCCGATTTAATTTTGTTAATTATAGTATATCACAATCGAACGAAATATTCAATAATATCGAACAAAATTTAATACTAAAAAGGAGGACACGCCAATGGAATACAAACGCTTAAACACGCTTATCCATTCTATTGAACAGGTCAAGCTGCTTGCTATGAGTATGTATCAGATCTCCGACGAAACAGAGTTCCGGAAATATTATCTGACACTTGCCTTGCAGATGGAACGGCTTACAAATGAAACGAGAACAGCAACAGTATTGGACGCTGACATTGACAGGCAGTTCTATCTTTCCGAGGCAGCAGAGAGTCTGGATATATCTGTCCGCAAATACAAAGACAAGCTCGTTATTATCCTGCCCTATCTTCTGCCAAAACGACAGTCCATTGATTCTGACAGCTACATCATTGATCCACTTGTCAGCGTTCTGAAAAAATATGTGGATATAAACAAGCCCAAAAAACTGGAACGTTCTTTGGTGATAGTAAAATCCGTCTATGCTCCAGACAACGAAAAGCTCATCCGTGACAACGACAATATTGAAATACGCCATGTGATAAATGCAATTTCCACCCTGCTTTTTGTTGACGATAATACCGCCGATCTGCTACTTTGCAGCCGTCCCGGGAAAGAAACACACACCGAAATCATCATCACAGAGCGTGAAATTTAGCCGAATCCCATTCACAAACCGATATAACCGCTCAGATCAGGACGGATAACATAGATAAATGTTGAACCGGAGGAATTGCACAGCCTTTTCATTGATTCAAGGACAGCAATATATTCATCTGTTGTGCCTCCGCTTGCAGCATAATCCTCGATTTTGCTGACATCAAATTCCATAACAGCAGTATTCGCAGTACGGAAGGCACCGTCGGAATACTGATCAAGAAGAGCATCGGTAAAATTCCGAAAGCCCATCATACTTCAAAGAAAAAACAATAAGAAGTATTACTATTCCCAATATGCTTTTGAAAACTATACTTACTTTAGGCTTATTCTTTTTTACCTCCACAGTATCACCCTCCGTATGATATGTTGCTCAGTTGATTTTCAGCGAAAAAAGAGTAATCACCAATTATATTATTCTAACATACAGGGCGTAACAAAGACATAACATAATAAAGCGATATAGCCGTATTTTGATGAATAATTTTCTAATAATTTGTTAAATTATTATTAACTTTTATGATTATTGAAAATATGTCAGTTAAATGATAGAATTATTATGCGAATATTTTTTGGGGACGGTGAAAAAATGACGGACTACACCATAATGACATATATCACGAATAATTATGTTACCCTGCTTCTTCTTGCGGCACTTGTGATACTTCTGATTGCAATCCGGAAGATGAAAATAAGCGGTCTGCAATATGTCTGGACGATCATGGGTATAGTTTTCACTCTTACTCTTTGCGAAGCATTTGAGGATATATGTGATCTGTATAACTGGGACTATCGGCTTTTGTATATCAAAACGGCATTGGTCTATTGGCTGTATCCGCTGACAGCAATGCTGGAGCTTTATTTTGTCGCCCCGATAAAGAGAAAACTACTGATAGCAATACCGTATATAATCAATTTTGTTTTAGTGTTTATTGACCTTTTCGACACTCACATTATATATCGTTTTAACGGTAATCATCATTATTATGGCGGACTTATGCCTGATTTTCCGATTATTGTACTATGCTTTTATGTGATCATGCTTGGAGTCTATTCCGTAATATTCATAGGAAAGCATTCGGTTTCAAAGGGATTCATCGTTGGCTTTATGGCATTATCCGCAATTATTACCGCACTCGGAGAAAAAGAAGGCTTTGCAGTGGGTTATACCGAAACGGTCGCTGTTATAGAGATACTTATCTATTACTTTTTCCTTGCGGCTATCAGTTATAGTGAAACTCAGAAAAAGCTGTATGAAAGCCGCTTAGAGCTTGAGCAGGATAGAATAAAGCTGCTCACGGCACAGATACAGCCTCACTTCATCTTTAACTCCCTTTCCACGGTACAGTCTCTCTGCTACACGGACAGCGAAGCCGCCGCTGACATAATAAGCGTTTTCGGAGATTATCTCAGAGGAAATATTGATTCCCTTGCATCTGAAAAGCCGATCCTTTTCAGCACGGAGCTTGAACACATAAGACAGTTTATCGCCCTTCAGAAGGCCGGGACGGATGTTGAATTTGAAGTGATTTTTGAGCTTGGTGCAACAGGCTTCAAGGTGCCGCCGCTGACAGTTCAGCCTATTGTCGAAAACGCAATCAAGCACGGTGCCCTGACAAGGCGTGACGGTACAGGCAGGGTGACAGTCAAGACAGAGGAAAAAGACAATACTGTTATAATAACCGTCAATGACAACGGTATAGGTGCACACTTTACAGACCAGCAAAGAGAACATTACAGCGTAGGAATAGAAAATGCAAGAAAGCGCCTTGAGATACTATGCGGCGGAGCATTGGAAATAAGCTTTACCGGGGGCGGGTGTACGGCAGTTATCACCTTACCGAAGGAAGCGGAGAATCAGGAGGTAAATATATGAACATAATCGGTGTTGATGATCAGAAAGCGGTGGTCATCACTCTTGAAAAAATGCTTGAAAAGATAGACCCGGAGGGACAGCACAGATTCTATACCGATCCGATGAAGGCTGTCGGTGATCTTGAGCAGCCTGTGGAAGTGGCTTTTCTTGATATTGAAATGCCGGGCATGGATGGGTTGGAGCTTGCAAGACGAATTATTGAGAGGTATCCGCTTTGTAATATCATATTCCTGACAGGACATTCAGAGTATTCTATCCCGGCGTTTGATATAAACGCAAGCGGTTATATACTCAAGCCCTTTTCACAGGACAAGCTGAGAAATGCTCTTGAGCACAGACGCTACCGTGCGCCGGAGCTTTCTGACAAACCGGTTAAAGTACAATGCTTCGGAGCGTTTGAGGTTTTTGTGAACAATAAGCAGGTGCAGTTTGCCCGCAGTAAAAGCAAGGAGCTGCTCGGCCTTCTCATTGACCGGGGTGGTGCAATGTGCGATATGGATATGATAATAGGCAATATAGAACCCGGATCCGCTGCGGACACTCTCACCAAAAACAAGATAAGAGTATATATCGGGGACTTGAAAAATACCTTTGATGCTTTGGGTATAAATAACATCATTATAAGAGAACCGGGTACTGTCGGTATAAACAAAAGTCTGTTGGACTGCGATTATTACCGTTTGCTGAGTAACGATCCCTTTGCCATTTCACTCTATACCGGCGAATATATGACACAGTATGAATTTGCAGAAGAAACAAGAGCATGGCTTAATGCAAAATATTCCAAAGACAGGGGTAATTATAATTGAAAAAACAGTTTTTTGTCATGACATTGTGGCTTGTGATCATTTCCGTTTTCTGTGGATGTACTGCAGTGGAAAATGACGGATCGTCACAGCCGCAGTCCTCTCAGGCTTCTGTTTCTTCTTCCCGGGCAGAAGAAATACCCGACAACAAGCCTGCCCTGAGCGGCAGTACGATTTTTATCTATATGTGCGGTTCCAATCTGGAAACAAAGCAGGGTCTTGCTGGAAAGAACATTGACGAGCTGCTGAAAGCCGAGGTCGGAGATGATCTGCATATCGTCATTCAGACAGGCGGTGCAAAAACATGGCGTTCACATGGAATAGACGCAACTGCTGCCCAGCGTTATGAAATAAAGAACGGTAAGCTCCAACTGCTTGATACTCTCAATCAGCTCAATATGGGCGAAGCACAGACGCTCACCGATTTCCTCTCCTGGGGGCAGAAAAACTATTCTGCCGACCGGAATATGCTGATTCTGTGGGATCACGGCGGAGGATCGGTAAAGGGGGTCTGCTTTGACGAAAACTATTCCTTTGATTCATTGACCCTCACGGAACTGCACACAGCATTAGAAAATACAAAGCTGAAAACAAAATTCGACATAATCGGATTTGATGCGTGCCTGATGGCTTCTATAGAAACCGCCGCTGTCGTACAGAATTTTGCCGAATATATGGTTGCGTCAGAGGAGATCGAGCCTTCAGGTGGTTGGGATTACAAGGCGCTTGCCGAGTCATTTGCAAAAGAAACCGATTCATTAGAAGTCGGCAAGACGATCTGCGATTCCTTTATGGAAAAATGCAAAAAGAGTAATAAGGATGATATCTCGACGCTCTCCCTGGTTAATCTGTCAGAGCTGAATCCAATCTTTAACCATCTGGATTCTCTCGGAAAAAGTCTTTCGGAATTCGTCGGGAAAGATAACGCTTTTTCCAAAGTGATATCCGCCGCGAAAAGATGTGAAAAATTCGGTTATGACAGCGTTTTCTCAGGAAGCTCGAATATGATTGATTTTCTCGACTTCGGAAAGCTGGTCGTGTTGAGCGATTTCGACGCGTTTTCAAAAGTGTATGATATAGTGGAAGAAGCGGTCGTCTATTCCGTTACAGGCGAGCAGAGAGATAACGGAGGAATTTCGTTCTACTATCCAATCGATTATGATGAGAAAGAAATGACCGAGTACATATCCTTAGGCATATCCGAGCCGTACAACAAATTTCTGTCAACATATTATCTGAACGCGCCGGATGAGACTATTGCGTTTTCCGACAAGGGTTCTGTGGCGAAAAACGAAGCCTTCAGGGTTTCGTTGACCCCGGAGAGCGTGAAATACCTTTCTACGGTGACGTATAACCTGATTGAAAAGGATGCGGGCGGAACGGAGCGCATTTTGTATTCGGACTTTGATATTGAAAGCGACTGGGACAGCCTGACGTTTTGCTCTGCTTTCAAGGGGATGCGAAGGCTGTATAACGAGCACCCGATCTGTTACGCTCCCGTGCGTATGGAAGAAACCATGATTGAATACAGCGCCCCCATATCGATCAACGGCAGAAAAGCGAATATGCACTATTACTGTTATCCGGAAAAAGAAGCGGACGGGCGCTATTACGCGCCGCGCAATTTAAGCAGCATGAACGAAAACTGGTTGCCGAACGAGTTTTATAACCCGTGGGATGGAGATATCGTTCAGGTGGCAGAGTGCCTCAGAAGAAACGGGGACGAATATATCGCGGAGTACGGTGAAGAATTCGAGATACGGGAACAGGAGTATGAGGAACTGTTCGCCGAAATAACCGAAGCGCCCTTGACGGGAAGCACCTATTATTACGTATTCGTCGCCACCGATATTTTCGGCAATACGTATTACTCCGATATGGCGACAATGAAAATGAAGTACACTTATGATGAGCTGCTGAAAAATCCACTTCCCGACGGCGAATACGCTGCAAAGGTAACAGCCATCGAGCCGTACAGCTTGGCAGAATAAACTTTGCCCTCCGTAGGTTGAACTGCGGAGGGCTTTTTCGATGGTTACTGTATTTTAACGGGTAGCCCACGCCTCTGAGCGTTAACGTAGGCGAGGAAGTATGTCACTTTCTGTAAGGCTTTCACATACCGACTGCATCCATTTCATTATTTATTCTGAATCTTTGAGACCCCATATAATCAAAATTCTGCGCCGAAATTCTCCATGGAATCTATAACTACAACACAATCAGGATCAACGTGCTGCATCACATAATACATCTGCTCCTCGGGAATGGCTACAAGCCCTTGCCTGCTGTGCCTTCTTCATTATAGCTTATATTCAGACAGTATTGATATTCATACTGATAATCAAATATATGCTCGCTGTCATCTTTGTTCAGATCCGGATAATCATTTATACTGACCATCTGATTATACTGATAGTTACTATCGCCTGACCAATAGGTGTCCTCGCTGACCTTTGTGTATTCCATAGCACAGCCGGGATCATCAGCAATGCCAAAGGCTTTTGTAAAGTGGAAGGTTCCCACAGGAGTCTTGGCATCTCCCTCTTTGGTTTTGCCTAATCCCTCCTTGCCAATGAAGCCAGGGGTGGTCATTATCATCTTCCATTTACCGTTTTCGTCCTTTTCGTGCATAGAGATCCATGCTGTTGACCTCTCATAGCCAGCTACGACAAAAAGCTGCTTTGCATCCTTTGCAGCGTCAAGCTTTGTGACCCATTCGGGTGAATCCTCCGCCTCAAAGGAAAGACGCTCCATCGGTGTGGTGAACAGAGCTGTCTGTGAGGTCGTATCAGATTCAGTCTTTGAAACTGTTTCAGTTTTCGATGTTGTACTCGTCTGTGTATCTGAGCTGTTGCAGCCGGAAAGTGCTGCTACTCCGGCGATAAGCAGTACGGCTGAAATTCCTGCTAAAATTGATTTTGCTTTCATATTTACTCTCCTTTATTAATTTGATATGAATTATTATATATTTCAGTAATTGATCTGTAATTCCGACGCAAAGCCTGTTCTTCTGACATCGGGCATTTTTAGGCAATACCGCACAAAGATAGTGCCACAGATGCGCCGTCAATTTTTTCGTCAGAATGTGCAAAACGAGCGTAGTTAACCTGACGGTTATCAAGC
>CACYWT010000070.1 GCA_902778175.1 uncultured Ruminococcus sp.
CGGGTTCGTTCGCTTACTTTCTTCGGAGCCGGAGTCCGTTCGCTGACACCTGCGGTGTCGCTCTCTATTATGCGGATATCGGGTTTCGTCTTGGTTGACTGAAGTAGGTACGATATTTGTAAGCTTTAGAAGTAATTCAGGTATAATAATGATAAAACAGGCGCTTGTTTCCGGACGGGAATTATTGTGAGTAGGAATAAAACAGCCGGAAAGTGACCGCCTGCGGCGGTCACGGCGGCGGTAGGGATTGAGTTTCTTACGGAGCAGCGCCGTGAACCGCGACCAGTAAACTACCGCCTTGTATTCAGAGCGGAACGGAGTGGCAATTTCTTTGAAAAAATAATATTCCTCATCTGTACATTCTGCGATTTTTGTTTTATAATAATATTATCTATTTTTAAAGGAATAAAGCGAGGATCAGGAAAGTGAAATTTTTAGCAGAAGAATTTGATGTTGCCGTTATCGGCGCAGGTCACGCAGGTATCGAGGCGGCTCTCGCAAGCGCAAGACTCGGCTGTAAAACCGGCGTGTTTACAATAAATATGGACGCCGTCGGGAACTGCCCCTGTAACCCCTCTATCGGCGGAACTGCAAAGGGTCATCTCGTCCGCGAAATAGACGCCCTCGGCGGTGAAATGGGTAAGGCTGCCGATGAGTGTTTCCTCCAGAGCCGTATGCTTAACCGCGGAAAGGGTCCTGCCGTCCATTCGCTCCGCGCTCAGATCGACAGACGCGCATACAGTACCCGTATGAAACATACCCTTGAACTGCAGAATAACCTTGAACTCCGTCAGGCGGAAATAATCTCCGTCGAAAAAACAGACGACGGTTTCTGGCTGCTTACAACAAGACTTGAGGCTCAGTACAGGGCAAAGGCGGTTATCCTTGCAACAGGTACTTACCTCGGCGGAAAGATCTATGTCGGCGATGTTTCCTACGAAAGCGGTCCCGACGGAATGTTCCCTGCAAAATATCTGCCCGATTCCCTCGAAAAACTCGGCATGAGCCTGCGCCGCTTCAAAACCGGAACTCCTGCAAGAGTGCTGCGCTCAAGTATTGATTTTGACGGGCTTGAACAACAGTCCGGCGATGATCCCGTCGTCCCGTTTTCTTACGATACTGAAAAGCCCGGAGAAAATAAGGTCAAATGCTATGTCAGCTGGACAAATGACGAAACTAAAAAGGTCATTCTCGAAAATATCAGCCGCTCCCCGATGTACAGCGGTAAGATCGAGGGGATAGGACCGCGCTACTGCCCGAGTATAGAGGATAAGATCGTCCGTTTCTCCGATAAGCCCAGACATCAGCTTTTTATTGAACCCTGCGGTCTTGATACCGAGGAAATGTATATTCAGGGTATGTCGTCATCTCTTCCGGAGGACGTGCAGCTAAAGTTTTACCACACTATCAGGGGACTTGAAAACTGTATTGTCATGCGCCCGGCTTATGCGATAGAATATTTCTGCGCAGATCCGCTGCAAATGAACCGGACTCTCGAATTCAGACAGTTCCCCGGACTTTACGGCGCAGGTCAGTTCAACGGCAGCTCCGGCTATGAGGAGGCTGCCGCTCAGGGACTTGTCGCAGGCATAAATGCCGCGCTGAAAATAAAGGGCAGGGAACCGATGATACTCGACAGGGCAAGCTCCTATACAGGAACGCTTATCGACGATCTTGTCACCAAGGGCTGCAACGATCCGTACAGAATGATGACCTCGCGCAGCGAATACCGCCTTATCCTCCGTCAGGATAACGCCGATACAAGACTTACGCCGATCGGCAGGAAGATCGGTCTTATCAGCGACGAAAGATGGGCGCGCTTCAATGCAAAACAGGAAAGGATCAGAAAGGAGCTTGACAGAGTTAAAAATACCGTCCTTTCTCCGACAGAGGAGCTTAATGCGATCCTTGCCGAAAAAAATACCTCTGCGGTAAAGACGGGCATAAGGCTTATCGACCTGCTGAAAAGACCGGAGCTTGATTACAGCTGCCTTGCACCTGTCGATAATACAAGAGAGGAAAAAGACCCCGGCGTACTTGAACAGGTCGAAATACAGATCAAATATGAGGGATATATAAATCGTCAGCTTGCGATAATCGAACAGGTGAGAAAGCTTGAATCAAAGCTGCTGCCCGAAGATATAGATTACTCTGCGATCGACGGGCTGAGGCTCGAGGCAAGAGAAAAGCTCACAAAGGTGCGCCCCGAAAGCATAGGACAGGCAAGCAGGATATCAGGGGTAAGCCCTGCCGATATCAGTGTGCTGATAATTTATCTGTCATCTCTCAGAAACAGGAAAGCGGCAGGTGAGGACAAGCAATGATAACCGATATATTAAAAAAATGGTGCGGCGAAAACGGCATCGCTGTTTCGGACAGTCAGCTCGGACAATTCGCGCAGTATGCCGCTCTGCTCAGGGAATGGAACGAAAAAATAAACCTTACCGCAATTACGGACGACGAGGGGATAGCGGTCAGACATTTTATCGACAGCATATCCGTGCTGAAATATTATGATATAAGCGGCAGCGTGATAGATATCGGGACAGGCGCAGGCTTTCCCGGAATACCGCTGAAAATAATGCGCCCCGGAATAGATCTGACGCTGCTCGACAGTCTGAACAAAAGACTTGTATTTCTCGCTGAGGTCTGCGCAGAAACAGGTATTGAAGCAAAGCTTATACACGGCAGGGCGGAGGAATATTCCCTCAGACCCGAATACCGTGAAAAATTCGACTTCGCCGTTTCCCGCGCGGTTGCGAATCTTCCTGCGCTTTGCGAATACTGTATGCCCTATGTGAAAAAGGGAGGATCGTTCATTTCAATGAAAGGTCCTGACGGTGAAAACGAACTTGCCGCTGCGGAAAATGCGGTAAGGCTGCTCGGCGGAAAGAAAAACAGAATTACTGATCTGACGCTCCCCGATGAAAGCAGGAGGATAATAATTTCAATAATCAAGACTGAACACACTCCTGCGAAATATCCGCGCAGGGGACAGAAAATAAATAAATCTCCGCTGCTTTGACGCTGCTGCCCGTGAATGTGAAATTTTCGCTTACGGGCAGATTTCTTTTAACGGAGAAAAAAATACAATGATCTGCCTGTTGAAAACCATGCATTTTCTGTCAGGGAATAATGATCCCGTCAGGTCTGATACTTTAGTATTTATCAGGTTTTTTGAATAGAATCATTATCTTTCAACATTTTCAACATCATGGTTTTTTCCGGTTGAAAACCCTATGCCTGATATCATGAAAAAAATTTATTTCCTGCTGACGTTTTCCGACAAAATCATGCGCCGCCCCTATGCTAATATTATGTCAGAAAGGAAGTGCGGCTATGCTATTCAGTATTGGCAGAGTCAACAGGATCAGTCAGATACCGATAGTTCAGATCAGACCGAACAGCATAAGACAAAGAAAAAATTACGCCGTCGAACAAATAAGAGAGCTGGCTCAGAGTATCCGCCGATGCGGAATACTTGAACCCGTCCTCGTAAGAAAAATAACCTCTGCGGATTATGAGCTTATCGCAGGTGAGCGCAGGCTCCGCGCCGCAGCTATGTGCGGAAAAAAGAAGATCCCCTGTATTGTCCTCGACTGCTCCGTAAAGCAGGCGGCAGTATATTCTCTCAGCGAAAATATGCAGAGATGTCCACTTACTCCCTTTGAGGAGGCGGAAAGCATTTCCGCTCTGTCAAAGAAATGCGGTCTTACCCGCAGCGAGCTTTCCTCGGAGCTGGGCAAAAGATCCGCCGCTATCGCCCGGAGGCTCAGCCTTCTGCGTTTCACCGGAGAGGAAAAGGAGATCATCAGCAAATACAGGCTTACCGACCGCCATGCCGAGGCTCTGCTGAAAATAAACGATATCGTCCTGCGCAGAACGGTGCTGAGCGAAATAATCGCGCAAAGCATGAACGTCAGCCGCAGCGAGGAGTATATCTCAGAGGTGCTGAAAAATCAAAAAAAGGAACATATGCGCCGACAGAAAAGCCGTCCTGTTATCAAGGATATCAAAATACCGGAAAACACCATCAAAAAGGCTCTCGACGCGATACGATCCTCCGGGATAGAGGCTTCCTCCTGCCGGAAGGAAAACGATCAGTTTGTCGAATATACTGTGCGGATACCGAAGTATTCTCCCTCCGGAGAGAAAACTCTGAGCGCCTGACTTCCCTTCGTTAAAAATGCTTATAAGTGTAAAACTTGTTTCCCCCAAACATAACGCAGAAAACCGGGCATATCCTGCCCGGCTTTTTGCATTACCGCCGACAAAAAAATGCTTGTCATATCAAAAAAAATATGGATATACTATTTAATTCCGGGGAAAAATTTGATATAATAATAAAGCAGTGTTTCACATGAAACATTCTGTCGGATAATGAAAGAGGTAAAACATATAAGTGCAGTACCGCACAAAGACAGCGCCGGAGATTTGCGCTCTTTGCGCTGTGCTGCAGGAGGAAAGCCTGGAGGAATGAAAATTGGGAAAGATCATCGCGGTAACAAATCAGAAGGGCGGCGTAGGAAAAACCACAACTGCTGTCAACCTCAGCGCAGGTATAGGCAAATCGGGGAAGAAAGTGCTGCTGATAGACGTTGACCCCCAGGGAAATGCCACAAGCGGTACCGGTATTGATAAGCGTTCGATAAAAAATTCGTCATATGATCTGATAATCAGCAGCATACGCGCCGAGGACGCAATTGTACATACGGATTTTGAAAATCTGGATATCATACCGTCAAGCATAGAGCTTGCGGCGGCGGATATCGAGCTTGTCGAGATCGAAAAGAGGGAATCAAGGCTGAAAAACTCCCTTGCGCTGGTCAAGACGGAATACGATTATATTTTTATCGACTGTCCGCCGTCGCTGGGACTTATCACGACAAATGCGCTTTGCGCTGCGGATACGGTGCTTGTCCCGATACAGCCCGAATATTATGCGCTTGAGGGTCTGTCCCAGCTTATGAACAGTGTTCGCATAGTCAAGAGAAGATATAACAGCCGTCTTGATATTGAGGGCGTACTTCTGACGATGTATGACGGAAGGCTCAATCTTACGCAGCAGGTAGTTCACGAGGTCAAGAAATTCTTCCCGAAAAAGGTTTTTGCGACGGTGATACCGAGGGCGGTAAGACTTTCGGAGGCTCCGAGCTTCGGACAGCCGATAATGTATTTTGACAAAAGAAGTACGGGAACGGCGGCTTATATGGCTCTTGCCGATGAACTGATAAAGAAGAACAAATAAAGGAGGAAAAAAAATGGCGCCGAAAAGAGGCGGTCTTGGAAAGGGACTTGATCTTATTTTCATGGAAAACGAAACTGAGGACGGCAGCTCCGCCGAGGTACTGAGGATCAGCGAAATAGAGCCGAACCGATCGCAGCCGCGTCATGATTTTGACGAGGAATCATTGAGGGAGCTTGCTGATTCGATCGCACAGCACGGAGTATTGCAGCCCTTGCTTGTCCGACCGATACCGGGCGGAGGGTATCAGCTTGTAGCAGGCGAACGCCGCTGGAGAGCGAGCCGCATGGCAGGTCTTACGGAAGTACCGGTGCTTATCCGCGAGATGACGGATTCGGAGATGATGCAGATATCAATGATAGAAAACCTGCAGAGAGAGAACCTCACTCCGGTGGAAGAGGCTTTAGGATACAAGACGCTGAGTGAAGAATACGGGCTGACACAGGACGAGATATCGAGATCCGTCGGAAAGAGCCGTCCGGTAATTGCGAATGCGATGAGAATACTCAAACTGCCGCAGCAGGTACTTGATATGCTTTCGGCAGGGGAGATATCCTCCGGACACGCGAGGGCGCTGCTCGGCTTTGAAGATGAGGAGCTGCTGATCAAAACGGCAGAGATGATAAAAACGAATGATCTGACTGTCAGGGACGTAGAGAGATTCGCAAAGAAGTCAAACGAAACAAAGAGGGAATCCGCGCCGCCGGTACACACGAGAAATTCGTTTTATGACGAAGTTGAGCTTGCCCTGAACGAGCATCTGAGCAGAAAGGTCAGAGTAAAGAACAACAAGGACAATGAAAGCGGTATTCTTGAAATAGAATTTTACAGTGAGGAAGATCTTGCCGGGCTTGCAAAACTGTTTGACCGGTAATTTCAGATATTGAAAGGAGAAACACCAATGAGAACATTTGAAATCAATGATGAAATTTTAGGCGATCTGGAGCTTGACGCTGAATCGAGTGTATTAAACGGAAGTATTGAAAAAGCAGGGAAGGTGATCGGGATAGTTTCGGAAGTTGATCTGACGAAGCAAAGCACGATCGACAGAGCTGTTGACACGACGAAGGCAGTTTTCTCAAAGCTTGAGGAGCTTGTACCTGCGCTGAGTTTATATGCAGGGGAGAACATTCCGGAGGAGATAAAGGCTGCATCGGGGTTATCGGCGGAGCAGATAGCTGATCTGCTTGAGCTGAAGGTATTCGGATCTGACGGAAGAGTATCAGATGAAACGACATACACATTTTATTTTGGGAATGAAGAATTGCTTGATGATGTACTTATTGAGGTAAGCGGATCGCTTGAAAAGGGACCGAAGGGCTGCGAGATAGGATAAGAACAGGAAGAAAGTCGTGGGAAACAGAACGGAAAGTTTAGGTCAAGCCTTTTTAAAGGCTTGCAGTTTCCAAAGGCAGAGCCTTTGGTCGCCGACCGCAGTCGGCGAAATTCTCAGGCATACAATCCCTCGTGCAAGGGGTGAATCCAAAAACAGTCCGGTGGACTGTTTTTGGAGAGGGGACGCCCTGGGAAAGAGGGCGTCCCCTTGTTTAGTTCCTCCACGGACTAATCTTTCTGCCGCAAGGCAGAAACAAACAGAGTAACGCAATTGAATGAAAAGCTATGTTAAGGATAGAATAAAGGGTTGAAGATCCAACTATAAAGCCGCGATTGTCAGTTAGTAAAAACCGCGACCAGTAAATTATCGGTACGAGTTCAGAGCGGAACGTCTGCCGGCAGGCAGGGAGTGGAGCGACCGCCGCGAATTTGACTGGGACGGCGATCGGCTTACGCCGATACGCTGTCAAAAGGTAGAACCACAAGAGGGCTTCGCCCTCTTAAGGTTCCCCCTTTTGGAA
>CACYWT010000071.1 GCA_902778175.1 uncultured Ruminococcus sp.
TCTCCTTTTCGGCATTGTATTTATGCTTGGCAATTTCGATACGTTCACTGCTGACGATTCTGTTGGATCGTGAATCTGCTTTGCCATTTTTACTTGCTGCAAAAGCAATTGCCGATGTTGCTATTCCTAAAACCGTAAAAACAGAAAGTACTGAAATAATAGCTTTTTTCATAATTGATCCCCAACCTTTCTCATTACAATGTACTGCTTTTTACAAAAGCAATTTTATTAGCGCCAACCGAATTGTGGAGATACTGACACAGTTGACCAACAGTCCAATTTGTATATTTATTATTTTTTGTATGGCTTGATATTACATAAACGGAGAAGATGCTGAAACCTGAACCGATAGCGGAATATTTCCGAAGCACAGCACAGACAGCATAAGTACCAGCGTAAGCACTACGGATATGGGTTTTCTAAGCCTGAGGGATTTTACATTCATTGAAAATTCCTCATTTACTTTAATAATTATTATTTCAAGCACGTTCACCGCGAAATTAAAAACACCCCTCCGTCCTTTCCGCATATTTATGAACCCGCCCGTCTGCAATGGAAAATGGAATTGTATGAAACAACATACCCGTTACCGTATTTGTGATGATATTGCTGCTGATATAATTATACCTCGTATCAATTGAAATTACTATTGCTTTTCTTCACAAAGAAAAAACAGTTTTCTGTACATGATGTACAACAATAATCACAATTACCATTTGTTGCTAATTTCCGGCCGTTCGGGACTTTTTTCCGATAATACGGAATTGAATTTGAAAATCCTGACGATCTGTGCTATTATTTTATCTATAAATGTAATAGGAGAGATCATCATGACATATAATGAAGCTGTGGAAAGAATTGATTCACTTCTTGTGTTCGGCAGCCAACCGGGACTTGAACGTGTAGGAGAGCTTGTGAAAAGATTGGGTTCGCCAGATAAGAGCCTGCGCTTTGTCCATGCCGCAGGTACAAACGGAAAGGGAAGCACCTGCGCCCTTATCGCCGCTGCCCTGCGCGAACAGGGCTACCGGACGGGACTGTTTATTTCTCCATATGTGCTGGAATTTCGCGAAAGATTTATGATAAACGGGGAAATGATACCTCCGCAGACGCTTGCCGATATCGTGGAAGAAATTTTTCCCCTTGTCGAAACAATGAAAGCAGAAGGAAAAATAATAACTGAATTTGAATTTGTCTTTGCCGTCGCTCTTACATGGTATGCAAGGGAAAAATGCGATATCGTCGTTCTTGAAACAGGTCTTGGCGGTCGCTTCGACGCTACAAATATAATAGACTGCCCCCTTGTTTCGGTCATAACCTCGATATCCCTCGACCATACAAGGATACTCGGAGATACCTATGCAAAGATTGCCTTTGAAAAATGCGGTATAATCAAACAGGGCGGTATTACCGCCGCTTATGCCGACCAGAAACCGGAGGCTCTTGCAGTGATAAAAAATATCGCCGCCGAAAGGGAAAATGAATTGATCACCGCGGACTGCTCGGGCGCAAGGATACTCCGCGAGGGGCTGGACGGGCTGCGCTATACAATACCCTTTGACGGAGAGGAAATTGATATCTCCCTGCGTCTGACAGGCGCCCATCAGGTGAAAAATTCCGTGACGGCTCTTTGCGCGCTTTCCGCTCTCAGGAAAAGAGGCGTTGCCGTAAGCAATGAGGCGATAAAACGCGGCTTTGCATCTGTAAGCTTTCCGGCAAGAATGGAACTGCTCTCGGAAGACCCGACAGTCCTTCTGGACGGGGCGCATAATCCCGGCGGAGCGCAGGCTCTTGCAGATGCGCTCGAAAAATATATTCCGCACAGGAGAAAGGTCGGCATTGTCGGAATGCTTGCCGATAAGGATATTGATACCGCGCTCGGAATGCTTCTCCCTCTTTTTGACGAGGTGATAACAGTTGCTCCCGATAACCCGAGAAAAATGCCTGCTGCCGAGCTTGCAGCGAAGGTGTCCGCATACTGCGGAAAGGTGAGCAGCTTTGAATCTCACGAAAAGGCATATGCGTATGCGCTTTCCCGTACCGGAAAGGACGATGCGCTCATTATCTTCGGTTCGCTTTACCTTGCGTCATCAATGAGAGCAATAATAAAAAGATCCGGTAAATAAAAACATATGCAGTGACATTTTTCTGTCGTTTAATTGCGGCATTTTTTGCGCCCGGACTGTGCTAAGATAAAGGAAATTGATCCGAACATTTTTCCGAGGGGCGATAGCATGACTATAACTGCAACAAAATCATGGAAGAATTATATGGCTCTGTGCAATGTGCTGGAGAGGAATGATATAATATTCGACAGAGATGACAAGCATCTGAGCGTCGGCTGCAGGATCAGCGTCAGGGAATGTGAATACTGTTTCAGGTTCAGCGTCGAACCGTCGAAAATGCTTATCACGCTTTGCGTCCCTGTCCCGAAATGGTTCCCGGCGGAACAGGCAGGGAAAACTGCCGTGAATATCTGCACGATAAACAATAGCCTGTCTGACGGTTCCTTCTGCTATGACCCGTTATCGGGACTTGTGTATTTCAAAATGACCGCAAGCTTTTACGAAAGCCGTATCGGCTGTTCGCTTTATGAATATATGCTTTCCGTTGCCGCAGATGCAATGGACGAATACTGCGATCGGCTTTGAACAAAAAATGATGATAACGGAATTGCCGGGACAATATTTTGTACAGGGAGGTATTCTGTGTTATATGATCTCTGTCCGGGAGGAAGAAAATTCACCGCGATATGTCAGTATCCCGAACTGCCTACGGGCTGTGAGGTCACTGCTCTTGCGATGGTGCTGGGTTTCTATGGACAGGATGTCGATAAATGTGAGCTTTCCGACAAATATCTTGATAAGGGAAAAATAGGGGAAACAGATTTCCGGACGGCATTTCCGGGTGATCCGCACAGTATACACGGCTTTGGCTGCTATGCGCCGGATGTAGTAAACTGTGCGAATCGTTTTCTTATCGCAAGGAAAAGCCTGCTCAGGGCGGCGGAAATAAAAGGCCGGAAGCTTTCCGATCTTATGCAATACTGCCAGAGAGGAGTACCGGTGCTGATCTGGTGTACTATCGGACTAAGACCCGGCTGCTATACGAAGGTCTGGCGGATAAACGGGGAATGTCTGCGGTGGTATGCGCCTGAGCACTGTGTTGTGCTGCTCGGAGAAAAGGACGGAAAAGCAGTTATTGCCGATCCCCGTACAGGAGAGATCGTTTTCTGCGACAAGGATCTGCTTGAAAAAAGATATGATGAATTATTCCGGCAGGCAGCAGTGATTTTTTAACCTAAATGGGCAAGAAGTCCCCCGCCTCAAAGGCGGTGGGATGAATTGCCCGTCAGCCGTAAGGCTGACTTTTTTCTTGACATAAATAAAAAACTATGCTATTATCAAATCAGTCGAATAGGGAAAAGAGTTGATAATAACAATGGAATTAGATAATAACGCACATTCAGTATTCTTGCTGTATTACCATCTTGTGCTGGTTGTGAAATACCGAAGAAAAGTATTCGATGATAACATTTCTGACAGAGCTAAAGAAATATTTGAGTATATTTCTCCAAACTACAATATCACATTACAAGAATGGAATCACGATGCCGACTATGTACACATTCTATTCAAAGCACACCCAAAAAGTGAATTAAGCAAATTCATAAACGCTTACAAAAGTGCAAGCAGCAGACTTTTGAAAAAAGAGTTTCCTGAAATAAGAAAAAAATTATGGAAAGAGTATTTTTGGAGTCAGAGTTTCTGCTTGCTGACAACAGGCGGAGCACCGATAGAAGTAATCAAAAAGTATATTCAAAGTCAAGGTGAAAAGCTATGAACAAAGCTTACAAATTCAGGATATACCCTAATGAAGAACAAAGAATACTGATAGCAAAGACATTTGGTTGTGTCAGATTTATCTACAATAAGATGTTGGGTGACAAGATAGAATACTATCATCAGACACAGAAAAAACTGAATAATACTCCTGCACAGTATAAAACCGAATTTGAGTGGCTGAAAGAAGTAGATAGTCTTGCCCTTGCCAATGCGCAGATGAATTTGCAGGATGCATATAATAACTTTTTCCGAGATAAGAAAGTGGGTTTCCCTAAGTTCAAATCAAAAAAAGGCAGTAAAAGAAGTTATACAACTAATTGGGTAAATGGTAATATCATTGTTCGGGATGGTATGATAAGACTTCCGAAATTAGGTTTTGTCAAAATGAAACAACACAGAAACATACCCGATGATTACAAACTGAAATCTGTTACTGTAAGTCAGAACGCAGGCGGTAAATATTTCGCAAGTATTCTTTTTGAGTATGAAGAAGAAATCACAGAGAAAAAACTTGAAAGTTTTATCGGTCTGGATTTTTCTATGCACGAATTGTATGTTGACAGCAACGGTAATTGTCCACAGTTTCCGAGATATTACAGACTGTCCGAAAAGAAACTGCAAAGAGAACAAAGAAAGCTGTCCAAAACGGTGAAAGGTTCAAGGAACAGAGAAAAGCAGCGTATCAGAGTTGCCAAGCTGCATGAAAAGATTGCCAACCAAAGAAAGGATTTTCTGCACAAACAGTCAAGACAGATAGCCAATGTCTATGATTGTGTGTGCATTGAAAATCTGAATATGCAGGCAATGGCACAGTCGCTGAATTTCGGCAAATCCGTTTCGGACAACGGTTGGGGAATGTTCACAGCATTTCTGAAATACAAGTTAGAGGAACTCGGAAAAAGACTTGTAAGAATAGATAAGTTTTTTGCAAGTTCACAGCTTTGCAGCGTATGCGGATATCAAAATCCCGATACAAAAAATTTGTCTGTCAGAGAATGGATTTGTCCTTGCTGTAAAGCACGTCATAACAGAGATATAAACGCTGCTATCAATATACGAAACGAGGGTATGCGAATAGCATTAGCGTAAAATCAAAACAAGAACCGTGGGACACACGGGGTTAGCTCGTTGATACTGTATGGGTTACCATACTTGAGCGAGAAGCCCCCACCTCTATAGGTGGGGGAGTATGTCACTGAAGGTTAAATAATTCTTTTCCCCTTCGATTTGAGTAAAAACTGTTGATATTGTTGAAAATAATTGGTATAATATGCTATAGATGGTATTGCCATATTATTTTAAAAATCGGGAGGTTGAAATACTATGTTGAAGGACTTTGAAAAGAAAAAACGCGAGGACAAAGAGGCGCTCAGTGCCGAAACAAAAACGCTGCACAGCCGTCTGCTCGGGCAGCAGCAGCTTTTGAGAGATGCAAAGCTGCCGGTAGTGGTTCTTATCGAAGGATGGGCGGCAGCAGGCAAGGGCAGCCTTATCAAGGAACTTATCAGTGAAATAGATCCGCGTTTTTATAACGTCGTTTCTCCGGTGATAATTCCCGAAAACGATGAACGCTATCCTTTCCTGTATCAGTATTTCAAGGCTATCCCCGAAAACGGCAAGATAACCTTCCTTGATTCGGGCTGGATGGAAAGCGCGGTGCAGAAGTTCCTGCGTCATGAGATAACCAAGGCGGAATACAAGCGCCGTATCCGTCAGGTGAATGAATTTGAGCGCCAGCTCAGGGACAGCGGATATCTGATCCTGAAAATATTCCTGCATATTGACAAGGAAGAACAGTTTGAACGTCTGAAGGGTCTTGCCGAGGCGCCCGAAACCGAATGGAGGGTAAACTCCGAGGATCTTTGGCAGCACAAGGAATACAAGCGCTTTACATCTGCCTATGATGAATTTATGAAGATAACTTCCGATGCTGCGCCGTGGAACATTCTCGACGGCAAACGCAGAAAAACCGCAGTACGCGACGCGCTGAAGCTTCTGGTCGATAGGATAGACCGCGGACTTGATGAAGGAAAATATATCGGCAATCCCTTTGAGGAGAAGATGGCACTGAAGAAGATGCCCAGACTTTCCGAGGTCGATCTTTCTCTGACGATAGATGAAGAGGATTACAAAGCGGAGCTGAAACGCTTACAGACAAGGCTCACCGAGCTGCATAATATCATTTACCGAAAGAAGATACCAGTAATTCTCTGCTATGAGGGCTGGGACGCGGCAGGCAAGGGCGGAAATATCCGTCGTGTAGCATATCCGCTTGATCCGAGGGGGTTTGACGTTCACCCGATAGCGTCGCCTTTGCCGCATGAGCTGAACCGTCATTTTCTGTGGAGATTCTGGACGAGGCTGCCGAAGACAGGGCATATCTGCATATTTGACCGCACATGGTACGGCAGGGTAATGGTAGAAAGGCTTGAAGGTTTTTGCGGAGAGAAGGACTGGAAACGCGCATATAATGAGATAAATGAATTTGAGCGTATGCTGACAGACTGGGGAGCGGTGGTGCTCAAATTCTGGATACACATTGACAAGGAAACGCAGCTTGCGAGATTCACGGAGAGGGAGAATACTCCGGAGAAACGCTGGAAGATCACGGACGAAGACTGGCGCAACCGTGAAAAGTGGGATATGTACGAGCCTGCGATCGATGAAATGCTGCAAAAGACGAGCACGAAGAATGCTCCCTGGTATATTATTGAATCGAATGACAAGAAATACGCGCGCATACGCACTCTCAAAATAATCGTAAAGGCTTTAGAGAAAGCGTGTGACGAGAATTTCAGCAGGATAATGGATAAATAACCTGCTTTTTTGGGCTGCTGCCCAAACCTGCCCGGGCGGAGTGCCTGCGCTCTCAATTCGCGTTGGTCGCTCGCTGCGCTCCGCTCTGGGCACGTCGGGAAGCTTCGTAACTCGCGCCGGGAAGAAACTCGTGGGAAACAAAACGGAAAGTTTAGGTCAAGCCTTTTTAAAGGCTTGCAGGTCGAGGGCAGCGCCCTCGTCGCCGACCGCAGTCGGCGAAATACTCAGGCATACAATCCCTCCGCAAGGGGTGAATTAAAAAAAGCCCCGGTGGGGCTTTTTTTAAGAGGGGACGCCCTGGGAAACAAGTGACGCCCCGAGAGCATAGCGATCGGTTGGCGGAACTCTCCACGGACTGATCTTTCTGCCGCAAGGCAGAAAAGGGCAGATTAACGCAATTGAAGAAAAAACTATGTTAAGGATAGAATAAGGGGTTGAGGATTCAACTATAAAGCCGCGATTGTCAGTTAGTAAAAACCGCGACCAGTAAACTACCGCCTTGTATTCAGAGCGGAACGGAGTGGAGCGACCAACGCGAATGGACTGCGGAGGCACTCCGCCGCGAATTTGACTG
>CACYWT010000072.1 GCA_902778175.1 uncultured Ruminococcus sp.
TTGTTATGAAGTCCCTGTATGATACCTGCACTATCCGAAAAATCATAGATCATCTCTGACTCTTCGCTGCCGTTTTCATCAATTACCTTAAGCATTGCTTTGCTGCCTTTTTTTATCTGCATTTCTGTATTCTTATAAACATCTCCATAAGCGTGTCTTGCGATAGTAATCGGCTTTGTCCAAGTAGGAATATACGGAGTAACACCCTCCGCAAGAATAGGCGCACGGAAAACTGTGCCGTCAAGTATCGCCCTTATCGTTCCATTTGGAGATTTCCACATTTCCTTCAGATCATATTCTGTCATTCTCGCTGCATTAGGTGTAATGGTAGCACACTTGACGGCTACTCCATATTTCCTTGTTGCTTCGGCAGATTCGACCGTCACCGCATCATCGGTTTCGTTTCTGTGAACAAGCCCCAGATCATAATACTCCGTTTTCAGATCAACATAGGGCAGGATAAGTATATCCTTTATCATCTTCCATAAAACACGAGTCATTTCATCGCCGTCCATTTCAACAAGCGGTGTTGTCATTCTGATTTTTTCCATCATAATTACCTCTCCTCCAGATCAAAGTATTCTTTTTCTTTGGATATGGACTTATATGCAGGACGGATGATCCTTTTGCCGCTGTTTATCTCCTCAAAGCGGTGCGCACACCATCCCGCCATTCTTGACACGGCAAAAAGCGGTGTAAAAAGCTCCTGAGGAATATCAAGCATTTTATACACAAAGCCGCTGTACATATCAATATTAGCACACATTGCCTTGTCAGAATGTTTGACCTCCTCAAAAACCTTTGGTGTCAGTCGTTCGATGGATTCGAGCAGATGGAATTCCTTTTCAAATTCCGTGTTTTGTGCCATCCTTCCTGCATATTTTTTCAGTATTACAGCACGTGGATCAGATAGTGTGTATACTGCGTGTCCCATACCATAGATCAGTCCGCTTTTGTCGCCGGTTTCTTTTCTGAGTATCTTCTTCAGAAACTCTGACAGCTCCGTATCATCATTCCAGTTTGTGACATTCGCTTTTATAAGCTCCTGCATTTCTATTACTTTATGATTTGCTCCGCCGTGTCTGGGTCCTTTCAGAGATCCTACTGCGGCGGAATAGGCGGAATACGGATCGGTTCCCGAAGATGTCAGCACACGGCAGGTGAATGTCGAATTATTTCCTCCCCCATGCTCCGCATGAAGCATCAGCATCAGATCCAGCAGCTTTGCCTGTTCATGTGTAAACTGTCTGTCGGGTCTGAGCGTTGACAGGATATTCTCTGCCGTCGACATTCCTTTTATCAGTGGGTGCAGTATCATCGTATCGCCCTTATAAAACCGCTTTTTGGCTTCATTTGCACAGATCATGATAACCGGCATTTTAGCGATAAGTGAAATTGCTGTATCCACCTCATGTTCGGCAGTTTTGGATTCAGGGTCAGGATCATATGAATATAGTGCAAGAATTGACCTTGCCATTTTATTCATAATGTCAGGCGAAGGGGCTTTGAGTATCATATCTTCAAAAAATGTTCCCGGCAGTGCACGATTGTCGGATAAAACTGTACTGAACTCCTCAAGCTCATTTTTATCAGGGAGTCTGCCGGAAAGCAGCAGAAATACTATTTCCTCGAACCCGTATCTGTTTTCCGACATCACTCTTTCCACAAGCTCATTGATGTTATATCCCCTGAAAATCAGTTTTCCCCGGGCAGGCTGTTTTTCTCCGTCATCAACTACATATCCGTGTACATTGCAGATATTCGTAACACCTGCCATAACACCTGTCCCGTCGGAATTTCTCAGTCCACGCTTGACTCCGTATTTTTCCATATATTCAGACGAGATATTGTTGTTTTTCTCAAAAGCCTCATACATAGAATTTTTTAGCATACTCATATTTTCACCCCACCAAAAAAGGCACTCCTCCCTGATATGGAAGAAGCGCCTTTGCTTAATTCTTATGCCGAAATAATACCACTTAAAAACAGAAATGTCAATAATCGATATTTCTAAACATAATGATTTTGTAAATCTCAGACAAAATAATTATTATTTTAGAAATTTTAATGTACAGAACCATTACGATAAAGTTTTTTCAGCTTTTTTATGGTTGCATTTCCTCCGCCGTCATGAATATAAACATCATATTCTCCTTTAATACTTCCGAATGTTACAACCTTCTCTGCTCCTGTATGTTCACGCAGCTTCTCTATCATTTCATGCTTTGTCGCCTTTGATGAAAACACTTTAAGGCAATTATAGCCCTTGTACCCGCTGTTGCTGATTGTTACCCTGATATTATTTTCAAGTGATGTCAATAATTTCCTTTTCAGTATGGCAATATTATTTTCATCGGCAATAACAGTCAGACAGAGGACTTTTTCTCCCCTGTGTCTGAAAGTCTGACTTATAAGATTAATGTACAGCGAACGATGCATTTTATCAAAATAATCTTTTTCAGCCGATGATCTGTTCCACCCTTGAGCATATATCATCTGACATGGGGATGGTTGCGATATAGCGGTTTTCACTGATATCATAAAGTGCTGCACCGTCCATTACGATTACAGGCTGATTTAATTCTACGCCATCCATTATTGACAGCAGTTCTGCCGAATTCCTGACGGTGGAAATAGAAAATTTTACCCCACTTTTGATCAGTCTATTAAGCTCGACTTTGCTGAATGGCATTATGTGATCATCGGAGGATATCAGAACATCATCTATGCCGCTGATATACAGCGTCTCGTTGTCATGCTTTATCGGTATATGAAATTCGTTTATACCTACTCCGATGCCTATTCCGATGAAGGTATCCATCACTCTGTTAAAAACAAAAATATATGGATCCTGATCGAATGAATGTGTCAGGGCTATGCTCAGAAATACTACACACGAAAAAAATGAAGCATTTCTCTTTTTCAGCTTTGGAAAAATACAGAAAATTCAGAAATCCAAGTCCGTAAGCTGCTCCTGTTACTGTGCCGAATGTTCTCTGACCGGCGTTTTTTTTTGTGGTGTCAACAGATGGCTGCATACACCACAGTGCTGCAAGGGCACTGTAAAAGGGTATTCCGTTTTCTATCGGCAGCAGACTGCGGATATGATAGACTATCATGCAAAGTGCCACTGCCACTGCAGATTTTATTATCCTTTGACCTATTGGAGGAAACCTGTTCATTTTTATCACTTCCGATAAGGAGTATTTTGTCGTGTCAAGTATACCATAACAGTTCTGATTTTGCAATATATTATTTATTCTATTGCAAAAATATCGTTTAATTTTACTTTTTATCTATAAAATCGCTGAATATTGAATCTCTGCTGCAAGAAAGTTGCAAATAGTAATTGACAAATTTTGCAATTCGTGATAATATATATCCATCAAACAAGGGTGTTTGTCCACAGAGGATGAGCACCCTTGTCTTTTTTCAGGAGGGATAAAAGTGAATGATCTGATCAGAAATGCAGAAACCATTAACAAGTTGCTGTCAAGATACGGAGTAAAATTCGGCATTTACAAAAACGGCGAATTCAGAGAACAGCTCTTTCCGTTCGACCCTATACCAAGAATTATCGGAAACGATGAATTTTCATATCTTGAAAAGGGCCTCCGGCAGCGTGTTGATGCACTGAACTGTTTTTTATCCGACATCTACGGCAAAAAACAGATCGTCAAAGACAGGGTGATACCGGAGGAATTTATTTTTTCGGCGAAGGGTTTTCTTGTACCGTGTGACGGGGTAACACCGCCAAAGGGTATTTACAGCCATATTTCCGGTATAGATCTTGTTCAGTCAAAGGATAATAACTGGTATGTTTTAGAAGATAATCTGAGAGTACCGTCGGGTGCGTCATATCCGATGATAGCAAGGGAGCTTCAAAGGCGAAGTGCCCCTGATGCTTTCACTAAAAACGACGTTATCGACAACCGCAACTATGCGGACTTGCTAAAGGAAGTTATGGATCATGTCAATACAGGCGGAATCAATGTCATACTGTCACCCGGCAGGTATAATGCAGCTTTTTTTGAACATTCCTATCTGGCAGAAAAAACAGGAGCAGTACTTACCACAGGAAAGGATATCGTCTGTGAAAACGATAATCTGTACTATATCGACTACAATGGTAAAAAACAGCGTGTGGGAGCTGTTTACAGAAGAATATCTGATGAATATCTTGACCCGATGACTTTTTATGAGGAATCGGTGATCGGTATCCCTCATATCTTTGAAGCTTACCGAAAGGGAAATGCTGCACTGCTCAACGCACCCGGAAATGGCGTGGCAGATGATAAGGGCATCTATTATTTCGTTCCGAAAATGATAAAGTATTATCTTGGAGAAGAAGCAATACTGATGAACGCTCCTACCTATCTGCCTTATTACGAAAAGGATATGCAGTATGTCCTCGACAACTTTGATAAATTAGTGATCAAGGACGTTGCAGAGGCAGGCGGCTACGGTGTGGTTTTCGGAAGTTCTCTCACAGCTGAAAAGAAGTCAGAATTTATTGCACTGCTTAAAGCAGAACCGAGAAGATTTATTGCACAGGAGGTTATTGACTTCTATGATCTGGATATTCTTGATGAAAACGGAACAAAGGTCCCGAGGAAAGCGGATCTTCGTGCCTTTGTCCTGACAGGACGCACAACAAAGGTATGGGCAAGCGGACTGACAAGATTTTCAAGAAATCCTGATTCATTCATCGTCAATTCATCACAGGGAGGAGGTTTTAAAGACACATGGGTATTATCACGATAGACAAAAGCGATCACCTTTTCTGGCTTGGCAGATACACAGAAAGGGTTTATACAACACTGAAGGATTATTTTAAATCGGCAGATCTTATGATAGATTCCGATCCGGATTATTATAAGGTTTTGTGCAGAAAAATCGGCATTGCTGATATTTATGGATCAAGCGGCAACTTTAAAAGAAAGTATGCTTTTGATGAAGCTGACCCCCATTCCATTATCAGCAGTCTTAACAGGGCATATGACAATGCCATCGTTATGAGGGATTATATCGGCACAGAAACAATGGCATATATCCAGCTTGCCATAGACGATATCAAAAATGCGGAGAACAGCAATTCCACCATCGCCGATCTGATGCTTGTGATCGACCATATCCTCGCTTTCTGGGGATGTGTCAATGACGGTATAGATGATGAACAGATACGGAATATTATTAAGCTTGGCAAGGGCATAGAAAGACTGGACCTGTATCTGAGTCTGGAAAAGCCTGCTCATGAGGTTCAGATGGTGTATAAAAGAATGAAGGGCTTTCTGAGTAAGGCAAAGCTCAGGTATGATGAAAGCGTTATATATACAATGGATAATATGCTTTCATCACCTGATTTCAGCTATGACAATGTAAAGAATCTGCTGAGAAAGCTGATTCTTTCGTAAGGGGGCGGTAGTATCAGACATTTAGTTTTTAATTATAATCTGACTGCATCGTACAGCGAGGCAGTTAACAACCACAGTTTTTCTGTAATGTTTATTCCGCAGGATAATGAAAGACAAAAAATAACGGAGCTGAAGATCTCCTCCGGTTACGATACCTGCTTCAGTATTACCGATGATGTTTTCCATAATAAGAAGCTGTACGGCAGGATCGAAAAGCCGCATGATAAATTTGAAATATCCATAAGCGGCTGTGCCGATACAGGTCTGAATGTTTTTGAGGAATTTATAAGCTCAGAATCTTATCCTTACTGTCCTTTCAGTACGACAGTTTTCGGAGTGCAGACCAGACTGACAATGCCCGGAATAAACATCTGGAAACTTCATAAATCCCTATGTCTGAATGAAATCACGGAACCATATGACAAAACCATGAAAATAATGAAGACTGTTGCGGAGGTTCTGAAATATGACGCCGGTGCGACAGGAGTACATGAAGCGGCTGAAAATGCCCTTAGTCTCAAAAGCGGAGTTTGTCAGGATTTTGCACATATTATGATCTCTCTTCTCAGAATGGCGAATATTCCGGCAAGATATGTTGTGGGAATGATGCTCGGAGAGGGAGCGTCCCATGCCTGGGTAGAGGCTTTTTGCCGGGGTTACTGGTACGGCTTTGACCCGACAAACAACAAACTGGTCAATGATGAGTATATAAAAGTATCCTACGGTAGGGATTCAAGTGACTGTCCTGTAATCAAGGGCAATTTCTACGGAAACGGAATGCAGACACAGAAAGAAGAAGTGAATGTTGAAGAAATACATGCAAAGGAATGATGATAATGGTTCAGGTAGTGGCATCTGTCGGTCTGCCGATAGATGAAAGCTTGATGATAAAGAAAAACCGCCTTGTACCTGAAAACGGACTCAGCGGAAATGAAAAGCGTATAAGCATTGTTACGGGAACACACGGAGATGAACTCGAGGGACAATATGTCTGCTATGAACTGCAACGGAGAATAAAAGAAAACTACAGCAGACTGACAGGAATAGTGGACGTCTATCCTGCGCTCAATCCTCTTGGAATAGATTCTATCACCCGGGGCATACCTGCATTTGATCTTGATATGAACAGACTGTTTCCCGGTTCGGAAAACGGTTCAATGCCGGAATATATCGCATCCAAAATAATCAGTGACCTCAGCGGCAGTGCTGCGGTCATAGATATCCACGCAAGCAATATCTTTCTTGAAGAGATACCGCAGGTCAGGATCAATGAGCTGTCAAAGGAAACGCTCATACCGCTTGCAAAGAAACTGAATATGGATTATATATGGGTACATTCTGCCGCAACGGTTCTTGAATCCACGCTTGCTTATTCGCTCAATGTCATAGGCACACCGACTCTTGTTGTTGAAATGGGAGTTGGTATGCGTATTACTAAAAAATACGGCGACCAGCTTGTTAACGGTATTTTCTCTTTGATGAAGGAGCTGGGAATATGGAACGGTGAAATCATAACACCAAAAGAGCCTATCATCTCAGAGGACGGAGAAGTATCATTTATCAATGCAGGAAACTCAGGAGTATTTGTTCCTGCCGTTGAGCATTGGAAAAATGTAAAAAAAGGAGATCATATCGGAGATATATTAGATCCCCTTACGGGCGAAATCAACGAAACGATTCATTCGGAAACGGATGGGATAGTTTTTACGCTGCGTGAATATCCTATTGTTTCCGAAGGCTCGCTGATTGCGAGAATACTGTCGTAAGGGAGGTTTTTCAGATGGAAGAAAAAGTACTGTTTGAGCTTGGCTCGGTCCACAGGGACAATATGCGTGTAAAGGGCTATTATTTCGGCAGCGGAGAACATTCCGTCTGCATTGTCGGTGCAACAAGAGGAAATGAGATTCAACAGGTGTATATATGTTCAAAGCTGATCTCTGTCTTTGAACAGCTCGAAATAACAGGAAAGATCAGGGAAGGAAAATCAATAATGGTAATTCCCTGTGTTAATCCGCATTCCATGAATATCGGAAAAAGATTCTGGTCAACAGACAATACAGATATCAACCGGATGTTTCCGGGCTATTGTCTTGGTGAAACAACTCAAAGAATAGCCGATGGTGTTTTCAGCAATGTCAGCGATTATGAATATGGCATACAATTTGCAAGCTTTTATATGCAGGGCAGCTTTATCCCTCATGTAAGAATGATGAAAACAGGCTTTGAAGATACAGAGCTTGCAAAGGATTTCGGATTGCCATATGTTTACCGCAGAAAAGCAAAGCCGTATGACACCACCACTTTAAATTATAATTGGCAGATATGGGGAACAAAAGCGTTTTCCATATATACCAATGCTACAGACAGCATTGACGATGACAGTGCATCGGAGGCAGTCAACGCCGTGCTGAATTTTCTTAACAAACATGATATCATTGAATACGATTGCCACGAGGGGTATATTTCCCGACTGATAGAGGGCAGTGAGCTTGTCAATGTCAAAAACGAAACAGCCGGTTTTTTCATCCGCCGTGCAGGAGTCAATTCAAGGGTAAGGAAAGGCGATATTCTTGCAGAGATAACAGATCCGTATACAGGCAGAATCCTTGAAGAAATCAAATCACCCGTAAACGGTATTGTCTTTTTCCATGCAGGACAGCCGGTAATATATTCCAACACTCCGCTGTATCGTATCATCCCGACCGGAGTGCCTTCGGTGCCTGTTCGCTGACAGGTGTTATGAATGACATAAAGTAAGGAGAACAGATGAATATGAAACCCATTATCGGTGTCATGCCCCTTTGGGATGAAGAAAAGAAAAGTATATGGATGCTGCCGGGATATATGAACGGGATCATTGATGCAGGTGGGATCCCGATGGTACTTCCGTTTACGGATAACGAGGATGTGTTTTGTCGGGCATTGGATATATGCAGCGGATTTCTCCTGACAGGAGGACAGGATGTTGACCCGATGATCTACGGAGAAAGAAAAAGATATGATAATATCGTCACCTGTACGCTGCGTGACAAGCTGGATGCGATCGTTCTGAACAAAGCCGTAGAGCTTGACAAGCCTCTGCTTGGAATATGCAGAGGTATCCAATTTATGAATGCTGCATCAGGCGGAACTCTGTATCAGGATATTCTTTTAGAAACCGGAACTTCAGTAACACATCACCAGACGCCGCCGTATGAAAAACCAGTTCATGAGGTTATGATCGTGCAGGATACACCTTTAGGGCAATTACTTAAAAAGCAAATACTTTACGTGAACAGTTATCACCATCAGAGCATCAAAGACTTATCTCCGGTACTGGAATGTATGGCTCGTGCAGAAGATGGGCTGATAGAAGCTGTGTATATGCCGCGAAAGAAATTCATCTGGGGTGTTCAATGGCATCCCGAATTTTCTTATAAGGCAGACGAGGACAGCCGCAAAATATTCAAAGCATTTATTGAACATTCATGCTGAAAACTTGTAAAGGAGGCAGTTGAAATGGCAGCATTTGACAGAATACTATCAGGCATACCGGAGATGGATAAAGCGTTGGACAATATCAGACTGGGTGATAATGTTGTATGGAGAGTATCAGACCTGAGTGAATTCAGATTATTTATGGAGCCGTATGTCAGACAGGCAGTCAAGGATAAGCGAAAGATAATCTATTTCCGGTTCGCAGCACACGAGCCGTTCATTACAGATATACCGGAGGTAAAAACTATTGAGATACCGCTTTCTCATCGCTTTGAAAACTTCACTGTGGAGATACATAATGCGATTGAAAGAGAAGGCAGGGATGCTTTTTATGTTTTTGACTGCCTTTCGGAATTGCAGACCGCATGGGCAACAGACCTGATGATGGGTAATTTTTTCAGAGTGACCTGTCCGTTCCTTTTTGTGCTTGATACAGTCGCATTTTTTCCGCTTATCCGAGGCAAGCACTCGGTTCATTCCGTTAATAAGATAATCGACACCACTCAGCTGTTTTTGGATGTTTATACGGGAGAAAAGGATATTTTCGTTCGTCCCGAAAAGGTATGGAATCGTAATTCTGATACTATGTTTCTTCCGCATATATTTGAGCCAAACTCAGGTAAATTCCGTCCTGTTACTGACGGTGTAAGATCGAGCAGATTTTATAATATACTCGGAAAGCTGCGCCGTGGAACGGATGACAGAAATACAGATTCATGGGATCGAATGCAAAGATCAGACACAGCACCGGAGCTGACATATCAGACGAATGTGAATATATTTGCAATATCATGATGACCCGTGATTCAAAAATGCGTCAGATGGTAAAAAAGAATTTTACCCCGGAGGATTATTTTGAAGTCCGCAGCCATATGATAGGTACAGGAATGATAGGAGGAAAAGCTTGCGGAATGCTGCTGTCCAGAGCTATTATCCGCAACAGGGAGCCGGATATAAACAATACCCTTGAACCGCATGATTCGTTTTATATCGGATCGGACGTTTACTACACATATATAGTCGATAACGGCTTCTGGGATATGAGGATAAAGCAGAGAACCGAGGAAGGCTATTTCAGGCTTGCGGATGAATTCAGAGAGCTGCTTCTGAACGGAAAGTTTTCCGATGTTATGCGTGAGCAGTTCGGAAACATTATTGAATACTACGGTCAGGATCCATATATAGTTCGCTCCAGCAGTATTCTTGAGGACGGCTTCGGCAATGCTTTTGCCGGAAAATACGAATCTGTATTCTGTGCGAACAGAGGAAGCTATGAGGACAGGCTTGCA
>CACYWT010000073.1 GCA_902778175.1 uncultured Ruminococcus sp.
GTCGCTCTATTTGCCTTGCAATCTTTTACTAATCCTGATTGTTGAAAACTTTTTGAAATTTTCTGCTTTTTCCTATTGACTTTTAATAGTTAGTCTTTTTGATCCAATCATCAAACAATGACCTGACAAGTACCGCATTATTAGGATCGGCACAGAAGCGGATAAACTGCTCCGCAACAAATTCAGGTGTCAAGCCCATAGGTGTGAGTATTTCTTTGAGCTGTTTCAAGAGATCATCGTCGATTTCAATACATATCTCAGCCATTTTCATCACTCATCTATCTCCCACGGTCTGCGGCAATCCTGATAATGCCAGCAATCTTCCGAGCATTTTTCCTCGATATACTTACGCATTTCTGCTCCCGTACCTGGTGCAATGGTATCAAACTGCATATCAAAGCATTCACTGCACAGGAAATAATCAGCGATCTTTGCATCTATAGCTCTGATCTCTTGATGATGCTCGTTCTCAAAGGAATGTGGAATGTCGTACAAGCTGTATATCGTATCGCCCTCAGACAGCTTTTTCAGACAGTATCCGCACCGCATCTGATGCATTTGTATCATTGCTTCGTTTTCGTTTCCGTCACACCAGTGAACACCCTTGCGGCAGGCATACAGCAGATCTCTTGCTGTATTGGCACTTATCTCTCCTGAATCGAGCTTTTCAAGAATAACTTTTACTACGGAACTCAAACCTCTGCCAATATCGTGACAACTCATCTTTCATTACCTCCATTGTTATCATATGCGAGCTTATCGGTATATTCATTATAGCACAGTTCCATATCGAAATAAAGGCATTTTGCGACATGATTTTACTTCTCCGAAAATCATGTGTGAAACCTCAAAGCGCCTGAAATGGCGCATCTTACAAAAATCGCATATTTTTTCACAAAGATCGCTTGCCTATAAGACAACCTTTGACTATGGGTTTATTGTAATTCGGTCAGTATGCCTTTATACTTGTCTTGATCTCACTCTCGATCAGTGTCCTGTTCTGTCTGATCGTCACTTTCATAGAATGAAGCATTTCATAAAGAACACGCTTTTCATACGGAGAGCAGTCGTTCATCATCTCCGATATCTCCTTTTCGTATGTTCCTGTGTCAGTGTTCTGATTACCTTCCAACAGGGAGTCAACTGTTGTGTCAAGCTCCCTTGCGATCCTGATTATCACCTCCAGACTGGGCGTTTTTCTTCCGCACTCAATATAGCTGAGATAAGAGTCGCTGATATCGCATTTTTCCGCAAGCAGCATCTGCGGCATCTTTCTCGCTGTACGCACTTCTTTTATTCGTTTACCGATAAGTTTCGCATTTATTATCATTAATCGCAGCCTCCTGAATGCGATTTTTGCAAAATGTCCTTATCTATTATAAACTATCGGTTAAAACTTCGTCAATCGTTTATTCCATTTGGAACAAATAATTTATATAATAGTTTAAGTGATAATCAATCGGTTAAGGAGAAGTTGCCGTGAGTGATACAAAAGAAAGGCTCGTTCCTATCGGAGAGCGTATAAAACAGGCTCGCAAGGAGCTTGATATAAGTCAGACGGAACTTGCCGAGAGAGCCGATATCTCCGTTCCGTATCTGAGTAAGATCGAAATGGGAAAATCTGATTTCGGTGTCAGCGTGCTGATACGCATATCCGAAGCACTACAGATCTCAACAGACAAACTGCTGAGACCTGATATACCAGAAACTACCATTATTGCTGCCGATGATCTTTCAAAGGTGCTTGACGGCTGTACTCCTATGGAAAAAGCATCTATCATAGAGACTGCCAAAAATATGCGAAAAGCGTTTACAGAAGCTAAAAAGAATAAAATCTGAAAATATTTTGTGAATCTTAAACCGGAAGTCAAGTCTTGACCTCCGGTTTATTCTATTTATACAGTATTTATGCTATGATAGACTTATCCTAAAACAGCAAAGAGGTATGGGCATGATCGGCAGCGAAGAAAGATATACTACACCGGAAGAACGAAAAGCAAAAATAAGGGAGCGTTACAAGGGCATTGACCCGAATGAGCTTGATGTTATCCCTGCAATAAAGCCTGCGGATTTTTACAGTGATAAGAGCAATAAGCGCGTTGCCGTCTATGCAAGAGTATCGACCGATGATCCGAATCAGACCTCATCGTATGAGCTTCAGAAGAATCATTACACCGATGTTGTGTCACGTCATGAAGGCTGGGAGCTTAGTCAGATATACGCTGACGAGGGTATCAGCGGTACATCGTTACAGCACAGAGACTCATTTGTAAGAATGATACAGGACTGCAAGACAGGAAAAATCGACCTTATCATCACAAAAAGTGTATCCCGTTTCGCAAGAAATGTCCTTGACTGCATCGGCTATGTCAGGGAGCTTGCCAAATTACAGCCGCCGATAGGTGTTTTCTTTGAGACAGAGAACATCTATACACTCAATCCCAACAGCGAAATGAGCCTGTCATTTATCTCTACGCTTGCTCAGGAAGAAAGCCATAACAAAAGCGAGATCATGAATTCCTCTATTGAGATGCGTTTCCGACGTGGAATCTTTCTGACACCGCCGCTTCTTGGTTACGATCAGGACGAAAATGGTGACCTTGTCATCAATCAGGAAGAAGCAAAGACGGTCAGGCTGATATTTTTCATGTACCTATACGGGTATACTTGTGTTCAGATCGCTGAAACGCTTACACGATTAGGGCGAAAGACGAAAAAAGGAAATACAAAATGGTCTCCTGGGGCAGTCCTTCAACAGCTTGAAAACGAACGTCACTGCGGTGATGTTCTTGCAAGAAAGACCTGGACACCGAGCTATCTGGACCATAAAGCCAAGAAAAATAAGCAAGACCGCAATCAGTATCTGATGAGAGATCATCATGAAGCTATCATATCAAGAGATGATTTTATAGCCGTACAGCGCCTGATAAGCAATGCCAAGTACGGTTGCAGCAGGATACTGCCACAGCTCAGTGTTATACACGAGGGTGCGTTAAAGGGATTTGTCATTATCAATCCGAAATGGGCGGCTTTCACAGCAGACGATTACCGGAACGCCAGTGCAAGCGTTTATGAGGACGGTCATGTTTTCTCGGATGAGCATCAAATCAATGTCAATGCAGGAGATTTTGACCTCAGAGGTTTTCAGGTCGCAAGAGCAGAATTGTTCAATACACGGGAGAAAACCAGTATCTCATTCACAACTTCTAATATCAAGTTCTCAGCCGGATGCCTGAAAAAGCTCCCTAAAGTGATATATGTTGAAATGCTGATACACTCCGAATTAAAACTGCTTGCAGTGCGTCCTGCGGCAAAGAACAGCAAGAATGCGATCAAGTGGTGTGTCCTGAAAGAGACCGATCATCAGCCAAAATCCATAGGCGGTAAAGCGTTTTTGCCGAGAATATTTGAATTGCTCGATTGGGATATAAACTGCAAATACAGTGTCCGAGGTGAGCGGTTATCAAATGAAGCCGGAACAGAAGCAGTTATTCTTTTCAAAATGACCGATACGGAAGTATTCTATCGGGATAAACCACCCGAAGGCGATGATACTGTATCTCCCGTCAGTTCCAAGACTATTCGTGCATTTCCTTTGCACTGGACAGCAAGTTTCGGAGATGAATACTACCGTCAGGCACAGATCAAGGAATTGCTGAACTTTACAAATAATAAGACGTGGAATACCTCCTCAGAGGGCATACCATATATAACAGAGGAGCTTGATGTTACTTCGTCGTCCGTTCTTGAAGCGGAGATTGACAGTATGATCGAAAATATTGAGAAAGCAGATGATAACCATGAATGAACCTGAATACAGAAACGCTGTCCAGCCTTCTATGATATCGGCAAATGCTGAGATTCCAGACAGCGAAGACATCGAGGTAGATGACAGCTTTTTTGATGATGAAATAGATGTTGTAAGAGCTGAATACGCATCTGACAGCAATGAGCCGGCCATATCATTCAATAACTGTCAGCTATATGTCAATATGGTCTGCATTAAAAAGTTCCCTGAGACCGACTATGTGCAGTTCCTTATCAACAAAACAAAGAAACAGCTCGCACTGCTCCCGTGCCGGGGAGACGAACGGGACGCATTTCTTTGGCGGACTATAAACAGTAAGAACGGCAAGAGGCAGCCGAAATACATAACTGCACAGATATTCAGCGCTATGTTGTTTGATTACATGGGCTGGGATATGCACTGCCGATACAGGCTCATAGGAAAAATCAAGATCTCAAGGGGAATAAAGCTCCTCGTGTTTGAATTAGGCTCATATAGAGTCTTTACAAAGGGATCAGCCGCAGGCAGTGAAACCGAGCGTTCACAAGGCTATTTCCCCGATGATTGGAAAGGGCGATTCGGGTTGCCGTTCAAAGAGCATGACCGAATCATGGAGATCGCTACCTTCAAAAATTATGCTACCATAAGCATAACAGATAATAATACAGCGCCAGAAGATACAACAGGAGAAAAGGTGACCGATTATGAAAACGAAATTGCCAATCCTGAAAACTGATCCTGATTTTCAAAGCCTGAAACCACCGCTACGCCGAGAAGCGTATGAGGAACTTGAACTGAACATCGTTTGTAACGGCTGCCGTGAGCCGATCAAAGTATGGGGGGATTATATCATAGACGGGCATAAGCGCTATAAAATATGCTATGAGTATGAAATTGAATTTAAGACAGAAGAAATACTACTGAAATCAAGAGAGGACGCAATATCTTGGATATGTGCCGATCTCCTTCATAATCATGAGCTGCCTGAAAACTATCAGCATTATCTTATCGGAAGAAAATATTTAGCTGAAAAAACTGTCGGTATTATGAATATCACGGGAACGAACCAATATACGATAGAATCCATGGAACGGAAGCCGCACACAGGGAAAACTTCAACAAAGATTGCCAATGAGTTTCATATTGCACATTCCACAGTAAGAAAATATCGGCAATATGCTAAAGCAATAGATCAACTGAAAGCAGTGTTTCCCGATTTTGGTAGAAAAATCCTCTTTGGAGAAGTAAAAATATCACAGGATAACATTATCCTACTTGCCAAAAAGCAGATGGACGAAATAAGGCAGATAATTGCAAACATAGCTGAGAACGGAAAAGTTACAACATCAGACATTGAGGGCAGAGCATATCGCATAGAAAAAGAGGTAATCCCTGTTGCAGCTAAAGCTACGGTAAAGGATATGCCCGCATTTGACCCTGATGCGTATGTATCAAGTCTAACGCTGACAATCCCGTCATGGATCAGCAGTATCAAACGCACCGCCGCCAATTCCGATATAAAAATGCTGTCAGTAAAGGCAAGGTATGATCTTGTCAAAGTGCTGAATGACCTCATTTCAATATCAACAACAATAAAGAACATATTGGAGGAGAACTAAAATGGAAGATTACTCGAAATATGTACCGAATGTTATATTTGAACAGATACCGATCAAAAACCTTGTTTCCAGTCAGGATTATCAGCGTAATCTCTCTATGAAGCACGTCAAAAAAGCTGTTGAGAATTTTGACTTGTATCAGATCAATCCTGTAAAAGTCAGCCGCCGAAACGGCATCAATTACGTTTTTAATGGTCAGCATACCATAGAGATCGTAGCAACAGTATCCGGTTCCCGTGATACTCCTGTCTGGTGTATGGTCTATGACGATCTGTATTATGAACATGAAGCCGACATCTTTGCCAATCAGATGAAGTACACCAAAGCTCTCAGTCCCTATGAGATATTTGTTGCCAATATTGAAGCCGGAAACGATAAACAGCTTATCATCAGAGACCTGGTGGAGTCATTCGGCTTACATATTTCATCGACAAAACAGGTCGGTGCTATCTGTGCAATATCGACCATTGAAAATATCTATGATAAATATGGACTGCAAAATCTCACAAGGGTGCTTAGTCTGACGATCGGTACATGGGAGGGCGATGTAAACTCTTTCTCGGCAAATATGCTCAGTGCTATGGCAAGGTTGATTTTCACCTATGATACAGAGCTTGTAGACGATGTTTTCAAGGAGAAGCTCGGAGAGCGATCCATAAGAGAGATCACTCGCAGCGCCCATGAAAGAAGCATCGGCTCTCTTGGATTTGCTGAGGCGATCCTGTTCTTTTACAACAAAAAAATGAAGTATCCTCTTGATATTCTGAAACTTCATAAAACCAAAGGTCGTAAGCCTGTTATGTACTCCGAGGAAGATGAAGCGGAAAATATGGAAGAGTACATCAACGGAACGGATAATTCATCACAAGATGATGAAACAGATGAGCAGCAGAGCTTTTTTGCTCCTGCACTAACCGATAATGCCCTGAATTATTAATTGAAACTGTGGTTTTGCACTGGGGAAAGTGCTATGATTGCTGCGCATTTCACAAGAATAGTTACAGATTCTCCGCAGAGCTGGACTCCTGGTTTGCTGTGGTATATAATGTATCTACAATAAAACTTATGGAGGTCACAGATATGTTGAAAATCTCAGAATTGGCAATGCCGAGAACACGAAAGGTCACTACCGTCTATAACGGAAAGCGTGAGGTCTGGACAGACTATGAGGAAGCGAAGGCATATTTCCTTGAATTGATGATGTCTACGGACGGCGAGGAGCATGAACGTGCGGAGTGCGTTTATATTCAGCTTATGCACGGACTTGACGAGTGCAGTGATGAGGACTGAAAGGAGCTTGGGTATGCTGAATAAAATTATGATGACAGGCAGGCTCACTTCCGAGCCTGCACTCACAACAGACAATGGAAACCATTATTGACCGAAACGGCGAAATGATCAGCAATCTGTTCTCTGAAGGAGAGACTATTACTATGGTTGGTTCGCTCAGGAATGCTGGAAATAATTCCACAGAGATCGTTGTGGAGGAAGTACATTTCTCAAGCGGTGGACATAAGAATACTGCTGATGCTGGTCTATTATTTTGATCTGATATAGTATTATCGGGTATGCTCAATCAATATTTTGAGTATACCCATTATAACGCTATCAGAGTTAACCTAAAAAAGATTAAAAATAGTACTTGACAAACGTATAAATTTGTGATATTATATTTGGTGAGGAGGTGTATCAGGATGACATATACTAAATTTGGCGAGTTCATGAGAGTCCTTCGTGTTCAGCATCATGAGGTCATGGGCGATGTTGCTAAACTGCTCGGTGTCTCTACTCCTTTTTTATCAGCGGTTGAAAACGGGCGGAAAAATGTCCCCGATGAATGGTTTGACATCATTGCTGAGCATTACGCTCTTTCAGATGATGAAATTGCAGACATGAAGATGGCGGCTGAAAATTCAAGAAATCAGGTGAAGATCACGCTGTCCAAGTCAGAAAACTATCAGAGAGAGGTGGCATTGCAATTTGCCCGCTCATTTGATGGAATTGACGAGGATACAGCAGAAAAGATCATGGCTCTGCTGAAAAGGAGTGGTAATAACTAATGGATTATATGACCAAACCCCTAAGCAGAATTGCTATCAGGCAGATCAGCAAATATGTTAGAAGGATTTTTGGACTGAACGAGTCAGAACCGTTCCCCGTTCTTGAGATTCTCGAACGTACTTGTATTATATTTGAAGGTACAGAGTATTCTGTGCTTGAAGACGATAAACTGCCTGCTGATGTTTTTGCCTGGTGTTATCCAAAGCCCGAAGGCGGATTCATGATTGAGATCAAACAGACAGTCTATGATGGTGCTTGCTATCACGGCAACAGAGCTTTTCTGTGCTTCATATGTCATGAAATATGTCATGTGATACTGTTCTATCTTGGTTATACGCCTGTTTCAACCCGTACTCTCGCAAAAGATGAAGAAATCCCTGCATATTGCAGCGTTGAATGGCAGGCAAAAGCACTTTGCGGCGAGTTGACCATTCCATATGACGCTACTGTCGGTATGAAAGCCAAAGCGATTATGGAGAAATACCCTGTAACAGAAGCCTCTGCGAAGTATAGGGTAAAGCAAGACAAGAAGAAAAAATGACTGTACTGTATTGAAAGGTAAGGTGATCCCGATGGACTACGATCAAGACAAAGGAAAAACGCACTGACAAGTTGCTGGTAACAACAAGTCAATGCGCTTTAGGGTGTTATGATATAATCATAACGGTTGCACGAATATTATATCACAACTCCCTCTCCTTTGTCAAGCGGCAGATTGTACGAATCTATCATCTGTTTCCCTGTTGACAGGAGAAAGGAGTATATTTTTGAAGAAAAACAACAATTTAATACGACTGCTCAATCTGAA
>CACYWT010000074.1 GCA_902778175.1 uncultured Ruminococcus sp.
ACCTTCCTGCCACCAGAAGCCTTCAAGGGGAGGTACAACATAATCAAAAAAGCCGTCGATCTGATGATCTGTCTTTTTGCTCATTTTGATCGTATAAGCGATGCCATACAGCAGACCTATTGCCTGCTTATATTCGCCATCCTCAGCGTTAGGGTCGCCATTTCCACGAACAGCGATATAGTTCATCTTTGGAACATCCACAATAGTCGGCTTGTTTTTCGGCATATAAAATTCCTTGTACTCTTTTTTGTAATCGAAAGCCATAGTACCACTCCTTGATATCTTTTTGATTGGCTGTTACTTTTTTTCATAATAAATCAGGTGCGTTCATGTGGGACATGAAGTCCCAATTACTTGGATAACTGTTTGCTTTTCCACACACGGGCCTCAGAGAGCAGCCTGTCTATAACATCTTTTTTTCCGTCTGTGTAGGCTATCCTGTCATCAGGATACTGCTCTGAAAGCCTGAGCTTGGTAGTTTCATACTCCCTTGCGGCTTTGATATTGCTGTTCAGATAATCACGGAAGTTGATGTAGTTATTCCACTCATCAGAACCGTAAAGCACCACATGGATATGATGCGAGCGAGTGTCCTTTTCAAAATCGCCCATGACAAACAAAAGCTGTTCTGGTCTTTCGTCAAACCTGAAAATAATATCTGCATTTTCAAGCACATCACGCTTACTCAAAATAAGCTCATAATCGTTCACGGCAACTGCAATGTCAATGATAGGCTTTGCACTTATCGTTCTGATAGAAGTGCTGCCAATGTGCTGAATATCTGCGGCACTGTTTCCGAGTATATTTTTGAGTGTTAGTATCGTTTCTTCGGCGGCTCTTTCCCACTCTGTCAGGTGTGGTTCAAGATATACCGTTCCTCGTTTCATTCCTATGCTCATAATATCATTACATCATTTCCTTTTCAGTTTCAGACAGCCATTCTTCAAAATATTCAAGAGTTATCTCTCCGCTGATGCATCTGTCCCTTAAGGCAATACCGCACAAAGATAGTGCCGCAGATGCGCCGTCTATTTTTTCGTCAGATTGTGCAAAACGAGCGCCGTTAACCTGACGGTTATCAAGCGGTGCAAAATGACGGAAAAAGAGTACCCCAAGGGCACTTCCTTCGGGCGCAACAGATGTGGTGCTAAGCCGCAAGGCGGTCTTTGTGCGGTGTTGCCTTAAAGAACGAGCCTCCTTTGACCACTCTTTATATTTCTTCTGCTGTTCCTTTGTTCTTCTGACGCGGTGCCTGACACGCTCATAAGTACGCTTGAACAGATCCATAACATCAGATTTATGTTTGACTTCATCTGTGTCCGGAAGCGTTTCAAGTTTTATCTCACGGCAGGTTTTATCCAATGCAATATCTACTCTGTCACAGAACTGAATATTTTTATTATAAAGACATGGGAAGTATTTGTCGCAGCGTTTGCAGATCTTAAATACAATATCCTTGTCAACTATCTCGAACAAGAAAAAATAAAAAATATCATATATGCTTTTCGGATAAATCACCTTGCAGTTTTCGCCATGAATATTGATAACTTCAATATTCATATCCGACTGAAAAGAAACAGGACTCTTATTTCCGAAAACAAGGTTTGAAATGTATGTATTTACTTGTTCCTGCAGATTTTCTATTTTTTCAGGATCAGGCTTTCTTATCCCATTGAATGTGTTTACAGTGTCATTATAGAAACAACAAAAACCACAGCCGATTCTTTCAAGCGGTAACAATGCTTCATCGCTGCTGCCTGTCTTTATCCTTTCTGATACGACTTGATTAAGATGTAAATATTCCTTCAAGTAAGCAACCGAACTATGCTTCATACTTGCAAAATCGCAGATCTCCTGCAAATAAAAGCCCTTATGCACATTTTTGTACTCTTTCTCAGCCTAGTTGTATATATCGAAGTATTCCTCATTATCGTAAATATAAACTCTATATCTTTTCATAACTACACCCAACCAATTATATATTGATTTTATTATACTATACCGAAAACAACTAAAATCATCATTTAACTCAACATCTGTTCTGCAAATGATGTCAGAGAGGTAATGCAAAAGCTCAATGATTTTGCTGACAGAACTGACTGTGCTATTGTCCTTAAAAGCTTTGCTTTCAACAAGCAAAGGCAAGCCGTAGGCTTGCTTTGCGGTTATAGGACACCTCAATAAGAATTCAGGCGGTATTAATGGTCTGTATCGTTCTCTTGGCTCTATTGATATTGTTGCTGCTGCACGAAGTGTTCTTATCCTGACGACAAATCCCAATAATCCTGATAACCGTATCATGGTGTTCTCAAGGGCGCAGCAACCGGCGGAGCTAAAGGATATAAGTACGCATTCTATTACAAGAAGAGCAAGAGTACGGAATGGCTCCCGATGGTTTATGAATATACGACCAAGAGCGCAGCTTTCAGACCGAAGAAAGCAACAAGCTACGACGTTATGTCTGTAGTAAAAGACTCTGAAGGAAAAACAGTCAGCAAGAAATATACTGTTAAAGTAACAGCCGCTGAATGAAAATCTGACACACAATAATCAAGCAGGAGTATCAGACCTTGGATTTAAGGTCGCTACTCCTGCTGTTTTATTGCTTATTCTCTTTATTTCAAGCCTTTTAGAAAAACGATAGGGTGTTCCGGTGGCTCGGAATGAAGGTGTTTTGCAGCCTTGTAAAATCCGGAATAGAAAATTTCAGGATCATAAATCCGAACAAAAACGCAGTTGCCCTGCGATAAGAGCAGCAGCATAATCAACACTCGGTTCAAAGTTCTTCTCTTCGCGTCAGAAATGTATGCAGTAAATCCTTGAATATCGGCGTCCATGCGCTTTCGTGGTGCGGCTGTTCGGGGAGAATAATTACTTTCAGCTTTTCTTCAGGATAGAACTTGGATATCGCTTCGATGACAGCCTTTGTGCTCTCACAAATCTCCTGTTCCATTCTGTCGTTCGCGCCGCTGTAAATATAGAGATAAGGCTTGTTCTCTCCAAGCTTTTCCTTTGTCCAGCGGACAACTTCTTCGGTATACAGCATCGGAAATGTCGGAGAAAAAACGCCTGCTGTGCAGAATTTGTCCGGGTGGCTCATCACTGTATAATACGTCTGCAAGCCTCCTGAGGAGCTGCCGCAGAAGGCAGTATTCTCTCTGCCCGTCAGAACAGGGAACCGTTTTTCGATTTCCGGCATCACTGTGTTTACAACGAAATCATCAAACGCTTCGCCTTCCGGAACCATCATTTTTCTGATGTGCTCGGGCATATCGTCAGGGAATCTGATCGCGCCCATACTTTTGGGCGTTAGTTCCTTTGCGCGCTGAACGGGACTTTCGTCGTTGTGGATACCGACAATGATCGCTGCCTTGCCGCTTTTTTCCCTTTCCTCTTTTACGGCTTCGCGCGTATACCAGCAGCCGAATTGATGCGGACGGTTATCATCAAACAAATTCTGCCCGTCTGTCATATAAATAACTGGCAGCAACTCTCCGTCATCGTGTTCAGGGACAAATACACGGACGTTTTTTGTTTTGGTTCCGAGATAAGCCAATTCCAATGTGATAAGTTTTTCGCTGTTCATAACGATCTCCTTTCAACGGTCATCTTAATCAACTGATCGTTTTTTTATTTTCTTCATACTCCCGATAAGCAGAACGCATTTGCAGTATAGCAGCTTTGAATATCATAGGCAGCTCACCGTCCGTTACTAAAAGTTTATCACGAATAAGAAATAATGGCAACAGAAAATTCCGGAAAAGCTGATACATGACCCGCCCCCCGAAAGTTAGACCAGAAATCTGATTTTCGTGGGGGCGGGTCAAAAAGCTGTCTGTGGTCGGTTTGCCTGTTCAGATCATTTGACCGTAAGCTTGAATGTCTTTGAGCTTACCTTGCCTGTGCTGTCCTTGACATTTATCATTATATCATAGGGGACTGCTTTTCCGGGCTTGAATGATCCTGTTGAAGCTGTACCGTATTTTGTGCCGATCTTCGTCCATGTGCTGCTTGACGACTTCTTATACATCAGCGCATAGGTATACGGCGCTGTGCCGCCCGACGCCTTTGCCGTAAGCTTGACGCTTGTACCGACCGATACAGATGTTGCGCTGACAGTTGATGTATTAGTCAGCGATCCGGTGACATTGATCTTGAATGTTTTTGATTTGATCTTTCCTGTTGCGTCCTTGACGTTGATCATTACGTCATATGGAACAGCCTTTCCAGGCTTGAATGATCCTGTTGAAGCTGTGCCGTATTTCGTACCGATCTTGATCCATGTTGAGGAAGATGCCTTTTTATACATCAGCGCATAGGTATACGGCGCTGTGCCGCCCGACGCCTTTGCCGTAAGCTTGACGCTTGTACCTGCTGCAACAGATGTTGCGCTGACAGTTGAGGAATTTGTAAGATCGGCTTCCGGAGCTTTTACTGTAAGCGTAAAATTCTTTGATGCGGTATCGCCGGAGGAATCCTTGACGAGTACCTGTATCTCATAGATCCCTGTATTGTTGATCAGGAATGTTTTTGTTGCATCGGAAACATCCGGATTACCGATATTTGTCCATGAAGAAGCTCCGCTTGCTCTGTAACGATATGTATACAGATACTGGCTTGTGCCGCCTGACGCCTTTGCTGTGAGCTTGACGCTTGTACCTGATGTAACAGATTCCGCGCTTATTGTCGAGCTGTTTGTGAGCGGTTCGGTCGGGGGAATGATCTCGTCCTTTTCATAAACGTATGTAACGGTAACGGCAGCATCGGTGAATTTACCGGATGCATTTGAAGGTGTGGTCTTGAGGGTATAGCCTTTGATATCCTTTGCAGCAGCCTTATATGTGTCTGTGCCGTTGGAAATGCCCTTGAGCAGTGCAGCATCAAGCAGCTCTCCTGTTGTGGATTCATACCTTACGTTGACTATGCCGGTTTTGTATACCTTTCCGTTCTGGATCCAGTTGTCGCCCGGTGTTACCGAATAGCCCGGTGTACCTACGCCGTCAGGCTCCTGAACCTTCGTTGCTGCATCTTTATCATTGTGGTTATTAAAGATGACCGTTGCTTTGTTGGCGTTTATTTCAGCGTAATACCAGTCCTTTTTCGGGTTGGTTTCTTCATAGTAGAGCTTGAATACCGGATCGTTGTACATATTAGTTCCGGGCCACTTGCCCTGATATTCTGCGGTGGGGGAAACGGATTCATCATATGAATACATCGTGACATAATTCCAGCCGTTTTTATTGAAATAATGTACCCTTATAATGTTTTCTTTTTCGTTTACGGGTGTATATCTGTATGTGATGATCTTCTGAGCGGAGCTGACCGTACCTGATGTGCCTTCGGGTATATCTCCCGTGAATTTATAGCCCTTTATATCCTTAGCGAATACGGAATATTTATCGCCGCTCTTATAATATCTTACCTCCGGCAGAGCGATCTCCTTGCCGGTGGAGGAATCTACATACTTTGTAACAACAGTCGAATAGCCGTTCCAGTTATCTTTAAGTACCGCCTTTGTGGATAATGCTGTAACGGTATACTTATCCTCGGTGTATTTAACTCTGGAAAGAACGGATGACGATGCACCCTGAGCTACGGAAAAGCCTTCCTTATCCATGCCTCTTGCAACCTTGACATATACTTCGCCTGTCATGTTGCTGTTGAGGTTGATAAGATTTTCAGCCTCTACAGTAGAGCTGTCAAAAAGGTATACCGCATTGCTCAGATTTGCCTTTGAGCCTTCCTTCAGATAAAGACCTGCCGAGTACCAGAGATCTCCGCTCATATTGCCGTCAAATACGGTTTCGTTGCCGATGTTTACCGTTCCGGCATTTGCAAATACTGTAGCAACTCCGGATTCTGTGCCGCAGTCATTATGATACATCGTTACTTCCTTCATATTGACGGTTCCCGACTTAGAGGAAAGATATATGAGAGAAGCGCCGTTTGAGCATACGTTGTACTCGAAGGTGGGATAGCCGCTTATATCCAGAACAGAGCTGCCGTCAATGCATATCATATGACCGTATTTTGCGGTATTGTTTCTGAATGAAGCGCCTTTTATGTTCACCTGAGAGTTTGCTGAATAGATAAGACTTCCGTTTTTGTCGGACTTGCAGTTTTTCACGCAGACAGCATTGTCCAATGTAAGTATGCCGCCGGAATGTATGCTGAAAATGCTGTGTCCGGCACCTTTGTCTGTATCGCAGAAAACGAGCGTATCCGCAGATGAGCCTGACTGTGTTTTAAAGGTCAGACTGCCGCTCTTTACAAGGAAGGTATCGGCACTATTCGGCGTCTTGTCAACTATGTAATACCTTTTTGAGCTGTCCGCAGGAACGATGGTTATATTTTTGTTTTCCAGTGTAACTCCGCTTGTCATTACCAGTGAGCGGAGAAGGGTGACTGTTGAGCCGCTCGGAGCCGCAGCTATCGCAGCTTCAAGAGTCTGGTAATCGGTTCCGTTCACTCTTGCGGCGGGCTTCTGTGATGCTGCCGTAACGGTGGACTGTGCGCTTGCATAGGCGTTCAGTGCTCGGTCATAGGCTGTTACGGTGTAGGTATAATTTGTACCTGAGGTGATCCCGGTATCGGTGTATTCTCCGGAATAGGTGAAGCCTACCGTTTCACCGTTTCTCTTTATCTCAAAGCCGAGATTTGATGTCGTGCAGCTTTGCGGAACGGAGAAGGTAAGATGATTTACGGTTCCGCTGTTTACTATGCTTTCGATAGTAAGAGATGCATTTTTATCGGCATTTGACGATACGGTGTCAAAATATGACTTATCGTCATAATACCAGAATTTAGGCTGCTTTTTGCTGAGGGAGAATTTGGAAAGGGCATTGGTATATGCCGCAGACGGAGTATCTGAAATGAATTGATATTTCTGGAAATAGTAAGTCAGATCTATCCCGACTATCTTTGAAGAATATGCCGCAATTCTCTCATGAGAATCCGTCAGCGATTTCATGATAGTATCTGCTTCGCTGTTGCCGCAGCTGCTTGCGCGGAACATATCGTCAAGCTCGCCCCAGTAACCGTGATGATAACATTCAAGGTCGTAGAAGCAGTACATATTTTCATAGTAGCTTCCATCAAAATCGGTCCATGATCTTTTGATGTTATCCGGCGCAATAATACTCATGGTCTTGAGTATGCAGTTTTTGGACGGAGTACCGTTGAGTACCGTAAAATATTCCGACCAGACATTATTTGTATTTTCAACAAACTGCCTGTCGAAGGCGGAGCCTTGATCCGATGTGCTGAAATAGTCCATCATATGTCCCAGCTCATGGGTTATGCCCCATTCGTAGATACCGTTCAGAAAAGCGTCCTGCCAGCCGTTGTCCTGTATGCCTATAAGTCCGAGAGAAGCAAACGCTCCGCCGTAGGGCTGGCATATCTTGACGATAGTGCGCAGGTTCCTGACCTCTTCTTTGCTGAGTCCGTCAAACTCCTCCATTGACTCGAAGAAAGCGTCCCATTTTTCAAGGGTGGTGTTCGGGTCAAGACCATCCTCTGCAAGCACATTGTAGCACCTGCCAAGCATAAGATCCGCGATAACGTGATCGGAAACCAATTCCGTAATGTTATGGTAGCCTTCTTCACCAGCCATGAAGTGCTTGTAGTATTCTGCAAGCTGTCTGCGGAAAGCCTTGCTGTCGCCGCCCTTGGTGAATACCGGGATCTTGTCGCCGTCGTCAAAATATACCCTGACGTTGGCGCTTTGCTTGGTTTCGTCATAGGGGTTGTTTATGTATACGATATTGCCGAATTCAGGTGAAACAGCCCAGTCTGTTCCGTACACATAGGGGACTGAGATCGTATTCATTCCTGCCTTGAGCTGTACCTCCTTATTTCCGGAGGTTTGTCCGCAGTGCTGATAGAACGCAAGCTTCGGCAGAGGATCGCTGCTGTCTGCCTTGACGAAAACGTGTATCGTTTTTCCGGGGACTGCCCATATCCCTGTGGACTGTCTGTTATAGCCGAGCCTGTACTGTTTGTAATTCTGTCTTGCGATCTGAGCCATGTCACCTGATCTTTCGGGCTGTTTTTCCCTGTCGGAGTCGTAGATCTTCTGACCGTTGACTATCTTTACCGCCCTGTCGATAAGGTAGGACGCCTCTTCGCTGAGCGACTTTGAAGCCGCCGTTGATGCGAGCGATGTCACCTGAGCCTTTGTAACGCCCGAAGCGAGGGTGAGCATCCTGTAATCGGACTGATCGAACAGCCCTTGTATCTGCGATTCAATTGATGGATCCGAAGACGCAGCCGTTACGGTGAGTACTGTCGGAGAAGTGATACCACCGACAGCGGCTGCTCCGGAAGCGGTAAGAGCCGCCGCAAGCACACAGCTGAACAGCTTGCGGATCGTCTGCTTTTTACTTTTCATGAAGATTACCTCCTTGATTTTTTCTTTTTGATTCAGAAACTTTACTTACATATAATAATAAAAAAATATCACCGCCCCGAAGATAATAAGACTTGCGAAATAAACAAAAATATTCATTAAACAATAAAAAATTCTAATATAATTATATAATGATATTACAAGTATGTCAATATCAGAAAACATAAAAGATATTCACTTATTCACGATATTAGTGTTTAATAATGTACTGGTATAAAGCATCAGCGTAATTTTTTCAGTGAGCAGACAGCCTTTGTTTTTGCTTAGTCCTGCTTTCTTCGCAGAAAAAACAAATCACTTGACAAAAAGAAATACATAGAATATAATTAGCCTACTATGTAGATGGGTATATTATGCAGGAATTGGGGATCAATAGCTATGGGTATGTTAACTATTTCGGATATTATACTGCTAAAGCAAGAACTTGGCGAAAAATACAGAACTGTTTTGCATTATCACGATGTTTGCCCAAAGCCGTTTTTTTCATTGGAGCGAACCGGAAAAGAAATACAAAGCGACATAACTTTGTTCCTGAAAAAGAGAGGCTGTACCCCTCGTTTTTCAGATGAC
>CACYWT010000075.1 GCA_902778175.1 uncultured Ruminococcus sp.
CAGTCGATACCGGAGTGCAGGCAGAAACAACTCTTACTGTATTTGGAATGTACAGTATTGCGGCAAGCTGCCGCACAACAGGATCGGGAACCTCGATGAGATCATATATTGATCTTATCGTAAGCTACGGGAACAACCAGCTTGGAACTGTAACTCTTATGACAAGAAGCGCAGGTGCGGCAGGTCAGACCGGAGCGCAAAAATTAAGATTTATCGTCGCAGACAACAGTAATGTTCTGGTGCTGAGATTTACCGATCTGGCAAACTTCAATACAAGCTATATCAATCATGATCTTCTTTTTGAGAAGAGTAAAAAGATATTTGCTATAAATTCATATACCGGATCCTCGGCGGCAACCAGAAACTATCTTTCGACCGACGGAACCGTCATATTTGCCGAAACAGGCAATACAACGCTCATATATGACAGGCTCGGATATGCTCTGACAGAACCGGGAAAGATAGAGCTTATCGAAAGCAAGGTGTTCACCTCTTCGGAAATAAAATCCGAGGAAATGACAAGTCTTTATGACAGCAGCACTGTCGCAGTTGACGGGACATATCCTGTTGACGGGGTGAATTATTACGCGGTTGATGAACATACGGTAATGGTAATTTAAGGGGGGTGGTCACAATGGGCAACAGAGGATTGGGATTGCAGGCGGCGCTTTCGGCGGCGTTTGCGGCGCTGACAGTATATCTTAATGCGCTGATCGTTCCAGTATTGGTGCTGCTTGTTTTTATGATATTTGACTACTGCACAGGAATGATCAGTGCGTGGAAGTCAAAACAACTGTCGAGCAGAGTCGGAATTGATGGTATCGTCAAAAAAACCTGCTATATGATTCTGGTCGTAGTTGCTATGGGAGTAGATTATCTGATTTACAGCGGATTAACCGCGATGAACATTTCGGTTCCATGCGAATTATGGTTCGGAATGTTAGTCACGATCTGGCTGATAATCAACGAAATGATATCAATACTCGAAAATTTGAGCAAGATCGGTGTGCCGATTCCGGCTTTCCTGCAAAAGATGATCGGCAGGCTGAAAAATACGGTTGAAAAGACGGGAGAAGAAAACACAAACGGAAAGGAAGAAGTAAAATGACAGATGAAGAATTGCTTACACTTGAAGGAATCAGTGCGGAAACCCTCGAAAATCTGAAAGACAACAAAGGAGAAGATGAATAATGACTTACACAAACAGCTCACTTGTCAATCATAAACGCCTATCGCCGAATCATAGCGGTCTGAGAAATCATGTAATTGATACGATTACAATACATTGTGTAGTCGGACAGTGCAGTGTTGAGGCTTTGGGATCCCTTTTTGCGGATCCTGACAGAGGCGCGTCCAGTAACTACGGTGTCGGATATGACGGTAGAATCGGACTATATGTCGAGGAGAAGAACAGATCATGGTGCAGCTCATCAAGCAGCAATGACAACAGGGCGGTTACTATTGAGGTAGCGTCAGATATGACAGAACCGCTGGCAGTGACAGACGCTGCATATAAATCGCTGATAAAGCTTGTAGCTGATATCTGCAAGAGAAACGGCATCAAAAAACTGGTATGGAGCACAAACAGGAATGAGCGTATGAACCATCTGAACGGCTGTAATATGACCGTCCATAGAGATTATGCAAATAAGAGTTGTCCGGGTACATGGCTATATGATAGACACGGGCAGATAGCAGCAGAGGTAAACAAGCTTCTGGGTGCTGCCGATCAGAAGCAGAACAGCGGAAACGCTGCAAAAGTGCAGCAGGGCGGTAAGGTGCCGGATGTATATTATCAGGTACATACCGCAGGCGGCAAATGGCTGCCGAATGTCAAGAATGTCGATGACTTCGCAGGACTGGAAAATAAGCCGATAGACTGTATCAAGGCGAATCTCAGCACCGGACACATACGGTACCGCGTCCACATTATCGGCGGCAAATGGCTTCCCTGGGTGACTGACCGCGAGGACTATGCCGGTCTTTACGGTCAGCAGATTGACTGCGTACAGATGGAGCTTTCCGGACTTTCGGGCTATGATGTTGAGTATCGTGTAAGTACCGCGAAGAGTGCCGCATACCTTCCCTGGGTTCGCGGTTGGAACAGTACAAATGATGAAGGATATGCCGGTATCTATGGCGTGGCTTTTGATAAGCTGCAAATCAGGATAGTTAAAAAGTGATAGAATGAGCAAAGCCCATCGGGAAACCGGTGGGCTTATTCTATTCGGAATAACAAAAATATTGTGTGTAAATTGTGTGTAAAAAATATAATAATAAAACTCCGTTATTTAAAAATGGCTTAAATAGCGGAGTTTTTTGGTGACCCATCGGGGATTCGAACCCCGGACACCTTGCTTGACATGCAAGAGGTCGCTGGTTCAATTCCAGTAGTCTCCACCAGGAAACCGCTTGAAAAGGCGGTTTCTTTTTTTGTAAAACCTCCGGAAACAGCATTGAACAGATCTGTCCGGAATTGTTTTATTGATAATAATTTGCCCCGTCGGTCGGTGATATCGACGGGGCAGTCTTTATTATGTGAGGTATTGCCTTAAGGCAACACCTCACAAAGAACGCCTTACGGCTTAGCACCACATCTGCTGCGCCCGAAGGAAGTGCCCTTGGGGTACTCTTTTTCCGTCATTCTGCACAAAACTCGCTTGATTAATTCATACTATGGTCTGATCTTTACCTGATGTCACGTCCTGCCTTTCTTTTCCGCTTGTTTTCGTACATCAGCTGGTCGGCACGGGAAACGGTATCCTCTACTAAGCGGTCGGTTTTGGGATCATACCTCGCTATTCCGATTGAAACATTGACCTTTTCCCAGGCGTTTGTGGAATTGCTGTTTATATTTTTGCTTTCCGATTTGAATTTTTCTGTCAGTTCATCATTATTTTATGCATCAGCCTCTTGATCAGATCGCGGCATTGACTGAAAACGGTCAAAAGATTATTGTTCATGCGCTGATTTTGTGATATGATAAAAGTATCATAAAAGCATAACCGGAGGGCTGAATATGGAAATGAAGGTCAATGTAAAATCCGTTTCCGGCAAAAGGAACAGGATCACCACTGTATCTGTACCGTATAGCCGTGACAATATGAGCGTCAGGGAGCTTATCGAAGAAACGGTCAATTATTGTGTAAGTGAATACAACAGCCGCATGGAAAACACAGAACTGCTGTCTGCGCTTCTGCCTGCGGAAATATCCGATAAGGCGGCGCAGGGTAAAATATCCTTCGGCACGATATACGGCGAAAAGTGTGCAGATCTTAAAAAGGCACAGGCAGATGCGCTGGAAGCCTTTTCTGACGGTGTGGTCGCTGTATTTACCGATGAAAGACGGCTTGAAGATGAGGAAGAAATACTTGATCTGACAAATATAAAAAGCCTGACATTTATTAAGCTTGTTATGCTTGCAGGACGTATGTGGTAAGGAGGGCAAAAAATGAGTATCATATATAACGATGCGCTTAAAAAATACGATGAACAATTCAGGAAAAAGCACAAAATGGAAATAGCAGCCCTGAACCAGCAGGAAAAGAAAATTTTAGATCAGTTCATGGAAGATCATATGGGCAAATGGATAGAGCTTGAAAGCGCTGGCTATATCGCTGATCTTAACGATTATTTTGATAAGCATTATTCACGGCTTGTACGATTGCTTGTCCCGGAACAGCTGCGTGACGATCTGCGCTGTATGCTCGGAAAATTCAATAAATTCCAGTATGACGAAAGCTACAGCCGCCGCAGCTTCCGCAGCATGGATTATTCCCCTTTCCTGAGAAGGGCTCTGGGAATGTTGGATGCGTATTATCTGATGGGCTTTCGCGGAACAGATCTCAATGATATGGGTAAATATGTTTCCCGGACGGATTGTCCCTTTGGCGTGGATATAAGCCGGCGGAATACTGATTCATGTGATGTATATATCATTGCAGCGAGGATAGACAAGGGCGATCCCGGAGTTATCGGAACGATAAAGGAAATGATGAACAGCGAGCGCAACAATGAGATACTTACCACTACAGTGATCCGCGCTGTTTTTTGCAGCGATAATGAGAAGCTGCATGAGCTTATGTGCAGGCTGCTTGTCGCCGCAAGACTTTCCGAGGGTCTGCGTCAGGCAATATGTGAAAACTGCGACTGCGGTACTGCGGATTCATTCATTAAGATCATCAAAACGATACAGGAAAATGATCTTATCCGTTTTTCGTCAATAAAAAGAGCCATTGGAACATGGACGGGTCTTTGCCGTGATGAAGATCCCGACAGGCTTGCCGCAAAGATACTTGACGATATCCCCTTTGTTCTTGAAAGCAATGACAATGCTGTTTCAAAGCTTATGACCTCTGATCCTGTTGATATCTATATGGGACTGTGGGGGATAGGGTTCTATGATGTCACCAAGGCACTTGATATCATAAAGTCGCTTGCCGGCGTTCCCTCAGGAAAGACTGAGCAGGGTATTGTCGGAAGAATAAAAGGTCTTTTCGGCAAGCCGGAGGAAAAAAGCAGCCGTCTCTTTGAGCCTGATGAGATACATCTTCTGACGATAGGATATTTCTGTCGGAATCTCGGCTATCCGACAGTCGCTATACAGATCGCTCTGTCAGTAACGGAGCAGAATCCGGATAACTATAAGTTGTTTGCTGTTTTTGGAAACGACTATCCGTTCGGGCTTTTTGTGCGGTATTACCACGGCACTGAACCTGAATTCAGAAAGAAGGTCCATAAGGACAGACAGCTTGCCGCAAAGCATTATGATATCATGCAAAATCTGTATGACAATATGACGCATAAGGAGGAGGTATATTCTCCCTTGCTTTATCCGTGGTTCGGCGCCTCCGTTTCAAAAAGCAGGATACTTTATGCTATGCTTGATTGTGCAGCAGTTATGCAGGACGATGAAAAGATAGATTTTATATGCGGACGCTTAACGGAATTTGATGCGGCTAACAGATGCCATGCACTTGAAGAGATCGGAAATGCGCTCCGCACACCCAAGCAGCGTGAAACTGTCATAAATGCCGTTGCAGACAAGGAAAGCGGTACAAGAAGAAATGCCGTAGAAATACTGAAAAAAACGGGACTGAGTGACAGTGAATATAAGCTGATCGAGGGTTTTGCAAAATACAAAACAGCCGATCTGCGCTCAGGCGTTATAACTCTGCTTAAAATGCGAAAGGTTAAAGAGCTTGAAGAAAGCATTATCCGTATGCTGTCATCTGATAATGAAAACATTCGTCTTGCCTCTCTTGATCTTCTGCAATACGGTATCGGTACTTATACGAAATGCGATTTTTCGGCTTCAAAGCAGGCAGTCAAAAATATAGCCTCCCCGACAGAAAGAGAACAGATACTTATAAAAAATATTACCGGTACGGATAATGACGGGCAGATCACAAAGGAAAACGGCTATGGTCTGTATGACCCGAAAGCGGAGCTGCCTTTGCCTGATTTCAAGCCGGATATCAATGTGGTAAGGGAATACTGTAATATTGATCATGAAGAGATCACCGGAATGTTCCGCAGTCTGCTGAGTATCGTTGACGAAAATTCAGAAAAAGAATTTACTGATTTTTGGGGCGATGAGCATATCCTCGGCAATATGGGCAGCCTTTATATTGTCTATTCCGAAGCAGACGATTTAGTGGGATATGAAAAGAAAGTAGCGTTTTCTGATCTGTGGAACCGTTTTTATAATGAGATTATAAAAACACCTCAGCGGTTTTTCTGCTTTGATAATGCAGGGACAGGCTTTGATTCTAATAATCTGACAGATGAATCACGAAAAACTGCCGCTAAAAGAATAAGAGATATATTCGGTGATCTGGCTGATTATAAATGGTCATCTACGCTCGGTGCGGAGGATGAACGATTTAACAGCAGTGAGTTCCGCAGTCTGTACAACGATGTATGTACATATATAAGAAAGCGTTTTGAGATCAGAACACCCATGAATGTGTTGCAGAATTTAGCAGGCTATCTGAGCCTTTCCTTGAAAAAGGATGATCTGTGGCTCAAAGAGAAAACTAACGCATGGTACGGGAACATAGGCATGGTGCAGCTTCATAAGTGTGCACCTCTGATGGATACACTGATAAAAGAGCTTTACAGGAGGATAAATGAGGACTTTGAAACAAATTTCCGTCTGCTGCACACCCTTGCTGTGAAGATAGATTTTATCGGACATTATGAACATCTTGATTACTACTATTTTTACCCCGACAGCATCTCTGTACCGTACTATATAAAAGCATATCGCAGCGGTATCATTGACCGTGACATTTTCCTGAAATCCATGTTCAGGCTTAAACGTCTTTCGGATTCGATATCTGAAATGAACACTTTTGTCAGCAATGCGCCGCTAAAATTCAGCATTTATAATCCCCGTCAAAACAGCAGCATTGTTATTTTATTAAAAGAGGAAGGAAAAACGCTTTGCGATGACGATACCATTCCTCAGGACAGTGAGCTGTATAAAACCGGCAATATGTTTGCGCAGACCATTCTGGATAAGGTTCTCGATGTTGAGCTGAAACGAGGCGACAGCGAAACGGTATTTTCAAGATCAATACGCAGCATAAAAAGCATATATGGTCTTGAACGGCTCATAGAGATTCTTAAAGCACTCGGAAATGAAACGCTTAAAACAAATTTTTACAGCCGTGAAATATCCAAAAAAGACAGTCTTGCTCATTTATTATCTGTTTGCTATCCCACAGCAGAGGATAACGCCGAAAAGCTTGGAAATATGCTGAAAGGTTCTCAGATAAAAACAGACCGTCTGATCGAGGTAGCTATGTTTGCGCCTCAGTGGATAGATATTATCGAGGGTTGCGTCGGTATCGAGGGCATGAGATCCGGCTGCTACTACTTCATGGCGCATACTGCCGATACGATAGACGACAAGCGCGAAGCCATTATTGCAAAATACACTCCTCTTACAAAAGAAGAACTCAACGGCGGCTGCTTTGATGTAAAATGGTTCTTTGAAGTTTATGAAACGCTCGGAGCAAAGAATTTCGATAAGCTGTATAAAAGCGCAAAATATTCCTCTTCAAGCAACAGACATACCCGCGCAAGGAAATATGCAGATGCGGCTCTCGGTAAAATGGATATTGCCGAAACCGAAAAAACGATAAGCGACAAGAGAAACAAAGACCTTCTCATGGCGCTTGCGATAATCCCTTCAAAGGATAAAGCGGATATTTTGCAGAGATATGAATTTATACAGAAATATCTGAAGGAAAGCAGGCAGTTCGGCGCACAGCGCAGAGCAAGCGAAGGCGAAGCCTGTGCCTTTGCGCTCAAAAACCTTGCCGTGACAGCAGGCTACAGCGATGAAACAAGACTGACGCTTTCTATGGAAACAGCTCTTGTGCAGGAAAACAGCGGCTATTTTGAGCCGACAAATATTTCAGACTATGATGTAAAAATCACGGTCGATACATTCGGAAAGGCTGCTATAACAATAGAAAAGGACGGAAAGAAGCTGAGATCCGTTCCGGCAGGATTGAAGAAAAACAAAGATTTCCTGCTGATAAAGGAATTTTGTGATAAGCTCCGTCAGCAGTACAGCCGCACTGTAAAAATGTTTGAAGCAGCTATGGAGGAGCGTGACCTGTTTGCCTTCGGGGAACTGAAAAGACTGAGCGAAAATCCCGTAACAAGGGCTATAACCGAAAACCTTGTTTTTATCAATGACGAAGATGCTAAGATCAGCGGATTGCCGACAGGGGAGGGGCTTTCTGATCATAACGGAGAGGTTCACTGTATCAGCGAAGAAACAAAGCTGCGTGTCGCACATCCCTTTGATCTTTACAAAAACGGCACATGGTCTGATTATCAGAAACTGCTGCTGTCTGTCGGAAACAGCGAGGGCAGAAAACAGCCGTTCCGACAGGTATTCCGTGAGCTGTATGTAAAGCTGCCGGAGGAATTGAACAAGGATCGCAGTCTTATGTTTGCAGGCTATCAGATACAGACCAAGCGCACAGTCGGCGCGCTGAAAAGCCTCCGCTGGGTAGCAGATTACGAGGACGGCTTACAGAAGATCTATTACAGGGACAATATCATAGCGTCTATCTATGCGCAGGCTGACTGGTTCTCGCCGGGGGATATCGAAGCGCCGACTCTTGAGGGTGTATTCTTCTACGACAGGAAAACCGGAAAGCTGCTCAGTATTTCCGAGATCCCCGATGTCATATATTCGGAGATCATGCGTGATGTGGACTTAGCGGTAAGCGTTGCCCATGCAGGCGGAGTTGATCCCGAAACTACTCATTCTACCGTTGAGATGCGGCGTGTTATACTCAGCTTTAATCTTGACCTGTTCGGCATTAAAAATGTCCGCTTTGAAAAGAATCATGCCCTCATCGACGGCAAATACGGTACCTACTCCGTTCATCTCGGCAGCGGTGTTATACATAAGCTCGGAGGACATCAGATCAATGTGCTTGCTGTCAGCAGCGGCAAAAAGAGCAAGCTGTTCCTGCCTTTTATAGACGAGGATCCGAAAACCGCAGAGATCATGACAAAGGTGCTTACCTTTGCAGAGGACGGCAAAATAAAAGACCCGTATATTATGGAGCAGATCATTGGCTGAGTAAAAGCTTTTATTGCCCGACACAATATCTACAGCCAAATACCATTCGGAATCTTGGTTATGATACAAGAGTTATTAGCTGACATTACAAAACCGCCGGTCACTGATCGGCGGTTCATCTTTATCCATATCCAACCTCAGCTTTCGATATTTTCAGTATCGGATATTTTCAGTATCGACTATATACTTTTTTCTTGTTTTGTCAATGGTTATTTAACAATTATTCAGATTGATCTGAAAATTTTGTCAAAACAATGATTCAGAGAGTACGAACAGGGAAAATAAAAGACCGCCCGGACAGATGATGATCTGTCCGGAAAATAAGAAAAGGGGAGCCTTTTTGAGTCAGGAGAGTGAAGTTATTTAAAGTCAAAAGTTAAGGCAACACCGCACAAAGACCGCCTTGCGGCTTAGCACCACATCTGTTGCGCCCGAAGGAAGTGCCCTTGGGGTACTCTTTTTCCGTCATTCTGCA
>CACYWT010000076.1 GCA_902778175.1 uncultured Ruminococcus sp.
GCCGTGTCATTATGTGACATACAATAAAATACATATTGAGCTTGATTATTGATTCATCTATAATTATTACAGATACAGTAATCCGGAAAGGAAAATATGTTGAAATAGTATAGTTATTAACCAAGCATTTATCAGACCTATGATTATTTTCGCCATCAGGTTGTCTGAAAATCTTTGCGGATTTTGAAATTCTCCCAAAAGGGGTTGACAGAGCCATGCCAAGCCTGTATAATACGCCAGACATACATACAAACAGACAAACAGACAGACAGGATAGTTGCACCCATTTTCGATTATGAAAAATTAGTATCTCTATCGCATCTCATGAGAATATTATTCTTATGAGGTGCGATTTTTTAAAATGATTACATGGATAAATTGACCAAAAATATATACGTTTTTTTATAATAAGTTACAAATTTAAAAAAATCAGCCAAATTTTTCTTTTTCGTTCGGATAAACATACAGAAACGAAAAAGAAGGGAGGAAAAAATCAATGCCGGATACGGAAATTTTGCTTGCAGAATTATTCGGATATCAGTTGTTCGAGCCTGACAAAAGGCTGCAGCTTATGACGGAGGATACACTTTACAGATATGATGACGATGATATGCTTTCCTTGAATGACCTTGAGGCTGCAGCAGGCGGAATTTCTGATATTCCACCGGACATTGAAGGGGGGAAGAAAGAATGAAGCTTTCTTTTTCGCCCGATCAGCTATATATAGAATACAAACCGATCGTTATGTCCTATATATCGGCAAGAGTAACCTGTAATGAGGATGCAGAGGATATTTGCGGAGATGTTTTTGTCAAGCTTTTCGGCTTGCTTGAAAGCTATGACGAAAAAAGAGCATCAGTCTCAACGCTTTTGTATAAGATCACGCACGACGCCGTGATCGACTATTATCGCAGGAAACGCGAGCACGATGAGCTTTCTGAGGATCATGCCGTTCTTCCCTCCTCAGAGGATATCATTATGGACAGGGAACGCGCAGATGAGCTTATCAAGGCTCTGTCAAAGCTGCCGCAACAGCAGAGAGATATCCTGATACTGCGGTTTTATCGAGGATGGACTCTTGTTAAGATAGCCGAAGAGATGGGACTGTCCTATAATAAGGTCGTGAGCAGACAGAACAGCGCTTTTAAAGCCCTCAGAGAAATGCTCGGCGAATAAAAATTTGTCGTAAGATCTGTTATTAAGGAGCATTGTATGCAGTATACTCTTATGAACGGAGAACATGAGATACTTGAATTTGAAGTAAATGAATTTGACAGTATCAGAATAAAAAGTCTTTGTGACGGCTTTGATCATGCGCCGATACATTTCAGACGATATGTTTCGGGTTCGGAATTACCGGATCATGTTTTACAATCCTTTCTGAACAGCCGTATCATAAATATGACCCGTCAGGACACAAAGGATATATTAAAAGCCGTCGGAGCGGATACTCCGCTGCAGCTTTCTCTGCGGTCGCTCGGACTGTCGCTTACGGATCATTACTGGTACCGTCCTTACGGCTCTGAGCTTGAATGGAAGGACGTAAGCTGCTTTGACAATGAATACGACACCTCCTTCGGTGAGGCTATTCTCCGCAGAGACTATGACGCTCTGGCAAAGGCAGACCCGCTCACGCCTGACAGTACCCTCGGAGGTATTTCAAGGAAAGCATGGGTACGCATTGACTCCTCCCCTATGCTGCTGAAATCCGAGGCGGGTACGACAAAATTCGTTGAGCAGTCGGAGCTTCTTGCGGCAAGACTTACCGAAAGACTTCTTGATAAGAGTGACTATGTAAGCTATACAAGCTGCGATTTTGGCGGTGAAAGCTACATCGCCTGCCGCGGAATGGTAAAAAGCGGCGAGGAATTTATTCCCGCCCAGCACATACTTGACCTTATGGGAAACAAGAATGTGGAAACCTTTGCTGTCATATCAAAGGACAGGGAGCTTCTGAACAGCTTTACGCAGACTCTTGAAAAATTAGGAGTTGAAAGGGTAACGGAATATTATGCCAAGCTGACATCAGCCTTCAATCTTTCGGTCGCAGGAGACTGTCATACAAACAACTTCGGCTTTATCCGTGATCTTGATACTATGAAGCTCAGATGTGCTCCGCTTTTTGACAGGGGAAGGTCATTTGGCAGCTTCGGACAGCCAATAGAAGACGGCAGCGTTACTGCCGCAAAATATGCGATAGAATCAACAACGACCGTATTTGTAATGATGCTTTTTCATTCATGCATAATTCATCCGGAATGGGATTTCGGGTGGTATGATCCGAAAAGGCTTGAGGGCTTTGAGGATGATATAGAGAGTATGATAAGCGTCTGTGAGGACATTACCGGAAAATACATTGAAATGCTGAAAGCGGCGTTTCAGTATCAGCTTGATTATCTGAATAAGGCTGCGGGAAAAAATGAATCCACAGTTATATGATATTATCAATTTGTGAGAAGTTCCTATACAGGAAAAAAATATAAATAAATCAAAAGGAGAGTTTCATCATGAAAAGAGAAGAACTTGAAAAGTACGTAAGTGAGCTGTCACCGGAATTACAGGCAAAGGCGCGTCAGTGCAAGGATATGACAGAGCTTAACGCTCTGCTTGCCGAAAACGACGTGGAACTGTCTGACGACGCTCTTGAAGCTGTATCGGGCGGATGCAGCCAGTCTGACCCGACGCGTGATCAGGGAGACAAGATGTCTGATATCTGCCCCGAATGCGGTCATAATCTTTATTACTGGGATATGTGCAGCAGTGAGAAGGGTTATCCCAACATCTGGCGTATGTACTGCAATAATCCCAATTGCAGCAGCTATAACAATGGTTTGTGGTGGGTGCCGCAGTCAAACGGCTATGTGAACCCGACGCCCCAGAAGTATTAAGGCGGACGGCGCAAAACGATGCGGAAGCTGACGTTCTGCGTATGCGGGAAAATATGCCGGACTGATCAGGAACACTCTCAACGCAGCAGCAGGAGGAATAATAATGTCAGAACAAACCCCGAAATACAAATTTGCCATGATCTTCAGCGCAGGCAAGGACAGCGCCATCGCCATGGATCGTATGATACGCGAAGGTCATACTCCCGTGTGTCTTATAACAGCCTATAATCAGATCGGACTAAGCCATATGCACCTGATCAGAAAAAACTTTATCAGGCAGTACGGCGAGGTAATGGATCTGCCTGTGATAGCAGTTCAGATGAATGATAAATATGATTTTGACGCATGGAAAAAAGCCATTGAAAATATGGTCAGCCAATATGACGTGCAGGCTGTATGCACCGGAGATATTGCCTTTGAATACAGCCGATCGCACGTTACGGAATTGGCAGAGTCCTATGGGTTAAAGACGTTCAGCCCCCTCTGGAATATAGAGGAAGACGAACTGATCAAAGAGATACTGAACATAAACGTCATTATCAAATCCCTGTCAAGCTCTCTGGAACTGGACGATCTGCTGGGAAAGAGGCTGGATGAGGATGCCATTGCGCGACTGCATGAAAAAGGTCTGATCCTGAATAAGGATACGTCCGATCTTCATACTCTGACGATTGACGCTCCGATGTTCAGCCGTCCGATACACTACGTAACGGGAAAGGTGATCCGCGGACGCGGAACTTCATTGATAGATATTCATTCTGCTTTGTAAATGCAGAGTACGTCCCACGGGGCGGGTCCCCGTCAGGCAACGGTTTACCGGCAGAGAAAAAGTACACAATGCTATGACCCTTAAATAAAAATAATCTCAGGAGATGATTACAATCAATAAACAAGAACTTGAAAAGTATATCGGTGAGCTTTCACCGGAATTACAGGCAAAGGCGCGTCAGTGCAAGGATATGGGCGAGCTTAACGCTCTGCTTGCCGAAAACGACGTGGAACTGTCTGACGACGCTCTTGAAGCTGTATCGGGCGGATGCAGCGCGTCGTCGCCCTCGTATAGTCAGGGCGAACCCGTCAGCTCCTGCAAATGCCCGGAATGTAACGGTCAGCTTTATTACTGGGATATGTGTTCATTTGAAATGGGTTGTAGATACATAGTTCGTATGTACTGCGCCAATACCAGCTGCAGCAGCTATAACAACGGTCTGTGGTATGCGTCGAGTAATGCATGGGCAACGGATATCAATTACTCTAATATATCCAAGTATTGATATTCTGCCGTAAGAATGGCTGTGATCCGTAACAGCGCATTCATCATAGGGACAGCAAAGTATATCTTTTGACAGATCGGCAGGGATATACAATGAAAAAATCCGGAGGGGATGATCCGGAGTATTTCCGCCGAAACGTAAAAAGCGCCTGATCCGTTCCGGGATGATGAGGGCAAAGACCGTAAAGCGTTCTGTTACGTTATCGGATCACACAGGATCGTAAAAGTCCGGCAGTGATATATGAAAAATGACGGCAGTTTACCATGAAAAAAGAACCTGCTTGAAAAATATACAGGCGATCTTTCACCCGAAATGCAGGAAAAGGCTCGTCAGTGCCAGACGATGGAAGAGCTTAATGCTCTGCTTGCCGAGAATGATGTTGAACTCAGCGATGATGCTTTGCAGGCTGTGGCAGGTGGATGCGGCAGCGCTGATACACATACTACCCACGAATTCAGTTTTGAGGAGGGAACATTCTCAACTGCATATCAGTGGGGCAGGTTTCACTACACCGGTTGCCAGGAGATCGCGTATTTTTGCATAAAGTGCAGCACCGGGAAATATGAGCGTATAAAGGAGCAGCAGTTCAACGATCTGTACAACCCGTTTACCGGCGGGTATGGCGATCCGGAGGTTCTTAAAACATGATCTATGATAATGCCGAAAGGCAGATAAGGGCATCTTTAAACTGATAATGCCTTATTTTCAAAAAAATAAGTGATATACGGAGCTGATATCTGTGAGAAAAGAAGATCTTGAAAAACTCTCGATGGACTTTACGCCCGAAATGCAGGAGAAGGTCAGACAATGCAAGACGATGGAAGAGTTGTATGCCTTTTTTGCAGAGAATGATGTGGAATTGTCCGAGGATGTGCTCGCTGCTGTATCCGGAGGATGCTTTACAACCCGTGGTCTCAAATGCACAATCTGCGGCGGTAACCCTATGAAATATATCAGAAGTGAAGCGTGTTATGATGGTTTTGTCATGGCGATGTTTTACCAGTGCCCGAATTGCGGACGTATGCATTACACTGGTCATGTTCCGTGGGATATGGAAGTAATATACGGTCCCATCCTTTGCAAATGACAGGCATCGTTCCCAAAAAGAACTAAGGAAACACTGAATAAATCACGCCTTACGGCTCAGCACCTGTCTTGCTTGCATATTTTCCGTCATATTGCACCAAATTCGCTTGAAAACCGTCAGGTTTACGGCGCTCATTTGTCACAATCTGACGAAAATTCTGACTACGCAATACAGGCACTGGATTTAATCAGTGTTTCCCTAAATGAATTGGAGATGGTTACTATAAAAAGAGAAGAACTCGAAAAGTACATAAGCGAGCTTTCCCCCGAAATGCAGGAAAAAGCGCGTCAGTGCAAGGATATGACAGAGCTTAACGCTCTGCTTGCCGAAAGTGACGTGGAACTGAGCGAGGACGCCTTGCAGGCGGTATCGGGCGGATGCAGCGCATCGTCGGACATATATGATCAGGGCGATCCGATCCCTTCATGGTATTGTCCCGACTGCGGCAGCCAGCTTTATTACTGGGATCAGGTCGCTGATTCCCTGACAGTATGTTATAACCGCGCATACTGCGCAAACCCGAATTGCAAGAGCTGCAATAACGGCTTGTGGTGGTGGAAAAACGGCGGTCTGAAAAAATATACCGGATAACGCAGAAATAAAGATAACGCAGAAATAAAGATGCGGGAGGTTTTATCAATGAAAAAAGAAGAACTTGAAAAGTACATCGGCGAACTTTCACCCGAGATGCAGGAAAAAGCAAGAGCGTGCAAGGATATGCAGGAGCTGAACGATCTT
>CACYWT010000077.1 GCA_902778175.1 uncultured Ruminococcus sp.
TTATACTTGTATTACTTCTAAAGCTTACAAATATCGTACCTACTCCCGTAAACCAAGACAGAACTAATTATTTCTACGAAAGTAAGCGAGCACGCGCCACCGGCGCGCCGATTGTTATTCGGCAAAGCCGCAGCAATCAGTCATGCTTTCGCCGGGACGGACTTCTACATCATAACTCAACGGTATCTTTACACATATCTTCTGGGTTATAATAAGACGACAACCTTTGCACCCTGCCGGTCCTTCTTCACATATTACTGTTGGCTCAGAACAACATTCGCTTTCAATGTTTCCGGTTTTTGCCTTCGGCATGATGTCTACGGGAATACTTATTTCCATCAGATGCTTTACTGATTTATTACATCCCCCGTCTTTGCCGCACTGACATTCCGTATAATAATCATATGGTTCTTTCATTTTTTTCACCTGCCGTGTTATTGTTCATAGACGGAATATTCCGTCCTGATACATTTTATGCTGCAGGTCTTGATAATGATACTCTCAGCAGTCAAGCGATTCTACATAGTTCTTTACGGCTTTATAAAGAAAATCTGCTCCGCCTTTGACTATCCCTTCGTAATACGAACGGAAACGATCGTCGTCAACATACATTTTTGCGATCGCCAGATGAGCCTGCGGAGAGTACTCCCCGTTCTCCCAGAAACAGCTTGCCCACTGACCATGCAGCTTTGCCATCTCCATAGCCTGCGCCGAGGCGCTGTCGCCGCCGGGAGTGAGCTGCTGCAGCATATCTTCCGCCTTGATTCTGAGCATTTCGGATTTCCTCCACTGCTCTTCGGTCAGCCCGGCAAGAATGTTGTTGCTTGTTTCGTAAACGTCATCACCGTAATTCTCGCGTATTTCATCTCCGAAATTCTTTTCGTTCTCCTCTATCATCTGTTTTTTCATTTTTTCAAAATCCGACATTGCAATTCCTCCTGAAATTTATTCATTCTAAATTATTATTACCCGAAAGCTCGGTTTTATCGGGATCTTTTGTATTATCGCGCTGCAGACCGTCATTCTCCTGCGGAAGATAGAATTCATGCACAAGACTCCTGTAACCGAGCCTTTTCATATCATCATAGCGTACATTGAACCTTGCCTTCGTTCTTTTTCCCGAAATGATATAGCGTATGCAGTCCTGAGCATAGCGGTCTATTGCCTGTAAGCTGCGCGGTGTATTTATCATTGAAAAATACCAGCAGCTCCATGTCAGTTCATTATCGCCGCCGCCGTCAAACAGCTTGCGGTTGAATATCCGTATGAATGCCGAGGCAGCCTTTTCTCCGTCAACTCCGCTGCGTATTCTCCAGCGCAGAAGAGAGTGCGCTTTCCGGCGCATTTTCTTTTTGATTTTGACAACGGTTACCGGAGCTATATCCACGATACCGTCGCAGCAGCTGAAACCGAGAAATACCCATCCCTGCCGGGGAGCAGAAAAACATTCCTTGTCCGGGTTCATCTCCAGTCCGCGCTGAGCAAGAAAGCTGCGTATGAAACGGGCATATCCCTCCGTTTCTTCATATGTCTTTCCGAAAACGATTATATCATCAGAATATCTTGCATAGGGTATCCTTTTGTCATAAAAATATTCGTCAAGCTCCCTCAGAAAAAGATTTGCATAGAATGCCGAAAGCGGCGTTCCCGCCATGATCCCCTTTTCCTCGGTTATGATCTTTCCTCTGTCAGTAATATGCTTTTCCGTCAGCAGGCGGCAAAGAAAGGCAAGAAGCTCCGGATCATCCGCAAGGACGGTTTCAAGCTGCCCGACAAGCATATCAACATTTATTGAATTGAAATAATTGCTGATATCCGCCTTGTACGAAAACATATTTCCGCGCCCTCCGATACCCGGCAGACGCCGCACCGCATCTTTCGCCGTCCGTCCCGGACGAAATGAATACAGCCCCGGAGAAAACAGCCCGTCATATTTTCTCAGCAGAAGATAGGTCAGCAGTTTAAGCACTGTGGTTTCCCTTTTCGGGTACATATAAACCACCCTGCTTTTATTTGATGAGGTTTTGTTTATCACGGCTTTTTCCGGAAGCGGAAATTCTTCCCCTTTTTCTATCATTCTGCATACGGGAAGGTAATCCCTGTTTTCGATAAACTCCTGCAGATAGTTCAGCTCGTCCTTTGGCCGTTTCAGCGACATTTTATATTCAAGATATTTCTCCCAGACCTTTCCGTCCGACAGAAGCTCCAACATTAGCATCACCCGGAACGCTGCCTGAATAAAAAACAGAAAGAGAAGTCTTTAAATCCCAGAAATTCTGGGATTGACAAGATCGTACACGGACGGCTGCCTGCGAAGCCATAAAAAAACGTCCGTGCCGGATCCGCCGCAGGCGCATAGCGTTCTCTTTCTGTTTCCGGCAATAATATTGATTTACAGACAGATCACCCAAGCGCCTTGCGTGTGCGATCTGTGATATATTTTCTGGTGTTCCACCAGCCGTTATGATCGTAATAGTATCTGAGATACGGAGTTCCTTCTTTTTTGCACTTCTCGCGGAACCTGTTGGCAGTACTGCGCTCGGTCATAAGCTCCACATACAGGACGACATTTCCGCTGCTGCGGAAGGTAAATATAGTTGATGTCCTGTTGAGAGATGATCTCTCATAGCTTATCTCATATTCCGGAAATTCTTCGCGGAATACTTTATCAAAATACTGAATGTATGTGCCTTTGAAATTATACTGGTTTTCCTCCGCAGGCTTTTCATCGGATATTTCCGGAGCCGCAGCAGCAGGCGCGGAATAATTTGTCTGTTCGCTTTGTTTATTTCTTCCGGGACCGTTTACTGCCTTTGATAGATCATCAAATACTCCCTTTACTGTTTTTTCGTCAATAGCATTTCCGAATAATTTTGAAAACAAACCCATTGTAACGCCGCCTTTCTGAGGTTATTTTTTATAATTTTACCATATAATGCCGGATTAATCAAGTAAGACTGTATATTTATACGGAATTATCTTTTTATTTTTTATTTTCCGACTTTAAATTTTTATACTTTAGTTCCATTGATACCCAACCACATTTATTGTATAATAAGAGTAAAGAGCCGGCATACAATTTTTGAGAGGTTATGTTTATGAATAAAATCAAACGATTGAAAACATTTCACGCAGGGGGATACAATTATTCCGTAATAGCATCATGGCTGAAAACCGAGGAATACGGCATTATCACCGTTTACGGGATAGAGATCAGCGGAGGAGGCATAAAAAACCGCGCCGAGGATATTTCCTGTGAAAAAGATGAGATAATATTTCTTGCGGAGCTTATGGCTGAACAGCAGCTTTGTCCCGAACACCTGTATGATGTCGTGGACGATTTCCTGTCGGATAAGGCTATGTATACCGGCAGCTTTACCGGTGTGCATAAATCTGTACAGCGTCATGACCCGAAAATACGAAAAATAAGCTGATGAGAAATACTCTTACAAAAATGTTTACCTTCCGGGGTAAACATTTTTCTTTTTCGGGGGGAATATTGAAGGGGAATGATTATTCCGGCAGTAATCGCTTTCCCTTCGCAATAATCACGGCGATCGCCGGAAGGAGGTAAATAATGTTCATTATTGTAAGAAGAGGATCGGTATTTTTCGGAAAACTCTGTCTAAGAGATGAGGAGGCTTCTCATGTAGAGCTGTCGGAGGACGACAGGATAATATTTACCGTGAGGAAAACTCTCGGCGGCGGAGCTCCGCTGATACGCAGGATCCTTTATCCCGGAGAGGAGATCGGAGGAGCATATCCGTTCATGCTGACAGCGCAGGAAACAGATCTTACCCCCGGGACCTATTACTATGACGCTGCACTTGAATGTGCAAACGGAGAATTTTATCATCTTATGGCGCCCGACGAATTTATCGTCAGCGAAACCATAAGCAAAAAGGAGGAACTTAATGAGTAACAATACGATCAATGCCGTGGTCGGTCTGCCGGGTACGGAGGAAAAGGCATATGCCCAGACAAACAACAGGATAGACAGACTGGAGGCGCAGTTCAGCAGCGGTCTGTCGGAGGCGCAGATGCATCTGCAGAATGCAGAAAACAGGCTTGACGCGGGGATAGAATCGAGCGCGGAGGCTCTCGGACAGAGGATAGACAATATCATTGCCGTTTCTGCCGACAGCGAAGGCAACAGCGAGCTTGTTGATATCCGCAGCGCAGCGGACGGGACGGTATATACGAGCGCAGGTACGGCGGTGCGAAGTCAGATAAGCGGTATTACCGAGGATATCGGAGGATTTGTTTATACCCTGACGGCGACATCATCAAGCAATGTCGCTATCCGTGTCGATATTCCCGGAGCTCATTTTACTCAGGGAGCTGTGGTATATGTCAAATTCCTGAGCATGACAGGAGGTTCGCCGCAGTCGCTGCGTCTGTACGGTCAGATAGACAGCGAAAATTTCGACAGGCTTCTGACATATCAGCAGATAGGTACGGGCGCATTTGTCACGCTTGAACGGGATTATATTGCAATGAGGCTTTATACGGCAGTTGAGGACGGCTCGGACGGCGTAAATGCAAAAGCTGTAATGATATGCAGCAGGGACGAAAATGCTTCGGGATATATCGCCTCACTTCTCGAACGCATGGGAACAAACGAAACTGCTCTTCAGACGCTTGATACCCTTTCCGCGAAGAAAACGGAGATCATAAATGCGACAAATAATACTACCTGCCGTATTTTCAGGAAGGTTTGCTGCTGCGGTGACAGTTATACCGCAGGATATATCTATCCCGCGGGACATGAAAGCCCGTCTCGTGTGAATGAAGAATATTCCTGGGTCCATTATCTTGCGCAGATCACGGGGAACGATTTTGTCAACTGCGGAGTCAGCGGAGCTAATGCCGACAGCTGGCTTTCGTCAGAAAGAGGTCTTGCAAAAGCCGCAGGCAGCGGACGTGCCCAGGCATATCTTGTGGGACTGGGCATCAACGACAGCTCCGATGACGAAGGCAGGAATCTTGCCCTCGGTACGGCTGATGATATAGGGACAGAGGCTGTCAGCTATTACGGAAGAATGTCCAGGATAGTAACGGAGCTTTACGGGATAAATCCATATGCGGAAATATTCCTGATGACCTGTCCCGACGGAAAAAACGGCAGCTACAACAGCGAAAGGTATGACGGATATAATCAGGCTGTAAGGGATATTACGCAGTATTTTTCCGATAAGGCTCCAAAGGTCCATTGCCTTGACCTTGCGGCGAAAAAGGAAATGTTCACATACAATGCTTCGCTGCGCAATGACAGGGTGAACGGTCACTATACTGCTCTCGGATACGAACAGTTCGCGGAGATACTCTGCCGTATCTGGTCGGAATATATCAACAGCTTTCCGGGACTGTTCTCTGAGGCTGCTTTCATTCCGTATGACGAGAGTTTTGTTCCGGAGGAAACTATTGAGATCGTTCAGGGCGATACATGGTCGGATACGCTTGAGATCATCAATCAGGACGGTACGGCTCATGAATACAGCAGCAGTGAAACCGTGCGCTTTGCCCTGTCCTCCTCACGAAGCAGCTCTGACGTCGTAGTGACTAAGGAAATGCCCTATGACGATACAAACGGCGTATATGTCATTACCCTCAGCGCTGAGGAAACAGCCGCGCTTACAGCGGATACGAGCTACTGGTTCGATATAGGTCTGCAGTACGGCGATACATATACGAGAATAATAAAATGTCAGGAAATTAAAGTTATTCCCGGCATATCAGGGGCGGTGAATATATGAGGGGATATCTGACGGGAAACCCTTTTTCCGGGAAAATAAGCGGCACAGACCCGATGTCGGGAATTTATGACGGAGAGCTTCCGCCGCCCGGACCTGTTCCGCCGGTCCCCTCAAGGGGCGACCACTACACAGATCAGTTGAACTATACTGCGGTCATGACGCAGGCAATAACAAAGGAGGTTGATACATAATGGGATATACAAAAGAAA
>CACYWT010000078.1:0-5930 GCA_902778175.1 uncultured Ruminococcus sp.
TGGAGGAACTAAACAAGGGGACGCCCTCTTTCCCAGGGCGTCCCCTCTTAAAAAAAGCCCCACCGGGGCTTTTTTTAATTCACCCCTTGCGGAGGGATTGTATGCCTGAGTATTTCGCGCTCTGCGGAGCGCGACGAGGGCGCTGCCCTCGACCTGCAAGCCTTTAAAAAGGCTTGACCTAAACTTTCCGTTCTGTTTCCCATGAGTTTCTTCCCGGCGCCGCCGCCATTATGCATTATGCATTATGAATTATGCATTATTGACGTTATGCATTAAAAAACAATACATTTCTCCCTTCAACATTCCCTCCCAATTGGGAAAAAGTTGACCTCTTGGGGTCAACAAATTGAAGAAATTTTTTATTTGTACAAAATATTGAGTTTTCAACATTTTCACCCCAAAAAACATGATACGGTGATTGATTTTAGTCGGAATTTATGTTATACTTATTCTTGTGTAAGTGTTTGTGTGGGTTTCTTCCCCCCACTTCAAACTAAACGAAGGTCTTCTGATCTCATTTATCAGATGCCTTTCCACGGAAGTTGATCGAAAAATCTGAAATTAAAGAAACAGGAGAAGAAAGTATCTATGGATTCATTTAATGAAGCCTGGAATCTTGTGAGGGAATACTGCAAGAAAAACGTAACAGACGCGGCTTATAAATCATGGCTCGTGAATATCGAACCCGTGAAACTGGATATTACTGAGGGTAAGGCATATATAATGGTGCCGACCGATTTCCAGCGCGGTATAGTCATGACTGTCTATAAAAAATTGCTCACGGAAGCAATGGCTAATATTATCGGAGCCGAACTTGAACTTGTCGTTATCGTTCCCAACGAGATAACAGCAAAGGAACAGGAAATAACTGAATCAGCTATCGACGAGGATTATGAGTTTACTTTCGATACATTTATTGTCGGAAGCGCAAATAAATTCGCCCACGCGGCATCCCTCGCGGTCGCAACTAACCCCGGAAGAGCTTATAATCCGCTCTTTATCTACGGAAATTCCGGTCTTGGAAAAACTCATCTGCTCTATGCGATAAGAAACGAGATCCATAAGAATCACCCCGAAAAGGATATCGTGTATGTCAAGGGTGAGGATTTTACCAATGAACTTATCGAGGCTCTGATGACAAAATCAAATATCGAATTTCGTCAGAAATACCGTAAGTCTGATGTTCTGCTCGTGGACGATATACAGTTCATCGGCGGTAAGGAATCTACTCAGGAGGAATTTTTCCATACCTTCAATACCCTCTATGAGGCAAAAAGCCAGATAGTCCTGACCTCCGACCGTCCGCCTAAGGAGATACAGACCCTTGAGGACAGACTCCGCAGCCGCTTTGAATCGGGTCTTATCGCGGATATACAGGCTCCCGATTTTGAAACAAGGATAGCTATTATCAGACGTAAGGCGGAACTTCTGCAGATAGAACTGCCCGACGACGTTACCGAATATATCGCAACAAGACTGAAAAGCAATATCCGTCAGCTTGAGGGCGTCGTTAAAAAACTGAAAGCTAAAAATCAGCTCTACGGCGATAAGATCACAATAAATATTGCTCAGAAAACTATTTCCGAGATACTTAATAACGATCAGCCGCCTCCGCTTACCGTCGAAATGATAATCGACGAGGTGGCAAGACATTTCGGACTGACGGGCGACGATATCCGTTCCTCAAAAAGGAACTCCAATATATCAAATGCCCGGCAGATAGCTGTCTATGCCGTAAGAGAAATAACAAACCTTTCCATGAACAATATCGGAGAGGAATTCGGCGGAAGAGATCACTCCACTATCGTATACGCCCTGAAACAAATGGAAAAAAATATGGAACGCGATCCTAAACTTAAATCTACAGTGGAGGATATCATCAAAAATATCCGCAACCGCTGATGTGGAAAAGTTTTTAACATCATCAACTTTCAGGTTGAAAACACATATCCGGCTGCTTTCGGATTTTTAACTTTTACTCAACATTCAACCAACATGAATCAACATCATTGTTGAATCACAGGAAAGAAAAATATTTTTCCGACATTTTCCAAACAGGAAATCAACAGGGGAGCATTTTGCTCAACTCCGCTGACGATCGGAAAAATAACGATGTTTCAACATTTCCACAGCTACTACTACTATTACTAATAATTATTCTATTGTTATAAAAGTTTCTTCCGGAAAAATTACCTCGTCAGGAAATTTATGACTTCCCGGCGAAAAGAAAAAAGTATTCCACAAAACTGCCCCGGAAGAAAAGAAGGACTGATACAATGAGATTCCAATGCAATAAAAATGCACTGAGCGACGCCGTAAGCAATGTACAGAGAGCCGTATCCTCAAAATCAACGATGCCGGCTCTTGAGGGCGTACTGATGCGCAGCGAAAACGGCAGGCTCACACTCTGCGGATATGACCTTGAACTGTGCATAACAACATCAATAGACGCGGATATACAGGAGGAAGGCGCTGCTGTCGTAAAAGCAAGACTTTTTGCCGAAATAATACGCAAGCTCCCGGAAAATAAAATATCCGTCATGGTGGACGATAAGAATATAGTGTATATTTCAAGCGGAAATGTCGATTATAAGATAGTCGGCATACCCGCAGCGGATTATCCCGAAATTCCCGTGATAAACTCCAACGACAGAATAAACCTCAGCGGCGAGCTTTTTTCGGGAATGATAAGACAGACTATCTATGCGATAGCCGAAAATGATATCAAACCCATAAACAGGGGCGTACTCTTTGAAATAGAAGAACACGTCATGACAATGGTCGCTCTGGACGGCTACCGCCTTGCGATCAGGACGGAAACCATAGAATATGAAAAGGATAAATATTTCATCGTCCCCGGAAAATCACTTTTCGAGGTACTCAGGCTCATAGGAGAAAATACCGAAACGATAAGCATAACAGCCTGCGGCCGTCATATAATTTTCAGGATAGACGATTACTGCATAATATCCAGACTTATTGACGGACAGTTCATCAATTACAAGGCTTCGCTCCCGACAAAGCACAGCACTGAGCTGAGAGTCAATACAAGAAAATTCATCGACGTTGTGGAGCGTATGTCGCTGCTGCTTACCGACAAGATGAAAAGCCCCGTCCGGTGCATGATAGACGAAGGTAAAATAAAAACTACCTGCAGCACCACTCTCGGACAGGCTCATGACGAGATAGAGGTTCAGATGACAGGAGATACGGTGGAAATAGGCTTTAACAACAGATTCCTCCTTGACGCGCTGAGAAACAGCGAAACCGACGAGGTCATCATGGAGCTTTCCGGTTCAAACAAGGCAATTGTCGTAAAGCCCACCGAGGGAAACAGCTTTCTGTTCATGCTGATGCCTATGAGGTTATCAAGATGAATAAGGAAATGATAAAGCTTGCTCCGGAGGAGGAATATATCAGGCTCGACAATGCCCTGAAATTTTCGGGTCTGACGGAAACCGGCGGACAGGCAAAAATTGTAATACAGAACGGTGAAGTCACCGTAAACGGAGAGGTTTGCACCATGCGCGGAAAAAAGCTCCGCAGGGGCGATACCGCCGTATTTGAAGATACTGCCGTTGAGGTGTGCTGAGTGTTCGTAACAAGTCTGGAATTTGAAAATTACAGAAATCTTTCTCACAGTACCGTTTATCCCGACAGGAAAATCAACGTGATCCGCGGAGAAAACGCCCAGGGCAAAACGAATATCATCGAATGTCTGTGGCTTTTCACGGGCGGAAGATCATTCAGAGGATCAAAGGATAACGACCTGATACGCTTCGGAGAAAAAACGGCGAGGATAAGGCTCGGTTTTTTCAGCGAGGGCAGGGAACAGACGATAGAGATAGAGATCGGAGGCGGAAAAAGAAAGCCAACGGTCAACGATGTGCCTAAAAATTCCGTTTCGCGGATAATCGGGCGTTTCTGCGCCGTTGTATTTTCGCCGGATCATCTCACGCTGATAAAAAGCGGTCCGGAGGGAAGAAGAAATTTCATCGACGCGGCTGTCTGCCAGATAAAGCCTGCATATACGGCGGTGCTGTCGAGATACCGCAGGATACTCAGCGAAAGAAACGCTCTTCTGAAGGATATCCCCCGTCACAGGGAGCTTGAGGATACCATTGAAATATGGAATGAAAGGCTCGCGCAGGAAGGAGCCGTCATTGTACAGGAAAGATTCCGCTATACGGAGGAGCTTTCAAAGCAGGCGGCAAAATTCTACAGCGGCATAAGCCGCGGCAGAGAAGAGCTGACAATGAAATACCGCACAAACTGCGGCGCGCAGAGCGGAATGTCCGTCGGGGAGATAAAGGATCTGATGCTTGACGCTCTGAGGAAAAAGCAGAGCGAGGATATTTTCTGCGGTTATACCACAGTCGGAGTTCACCGCGACGATCTGAACGTAAGGACGGACGGCAGGGAAACGAGGATCTTCGGTTCTCAGGGACAGCAGCGCAGCGCGGTTTTGTCGATGAAGCTTGCGGAGGCTCATATCCTCGGAGAAAAAAGGGGCGAATCCCCGGTCATACTGCTTGATGACGTTCTCAGCGAGCTGGACAGATCAAGGCAGGATTATCTGCTGAGAAGGCTTGACGGAATGCAGGTATTCATTACCTGCTGCGATCCGGATATTGAAGCGGAGAGTTTCTTCACCGTCAGCGGAGGAGAAGTCATGAAAGCGTAAGCTGCGCGGTAAAGGAACGATAGATCTATGTATTTGCATCTCGGAGGAGAAACCGTGGTACGGGAGGACGACATTATCGGTATTTTCGATATGGACACGGCTACGGTATCATATAAAACAAGGGATTTTCTCTCGGCGGCTGAGAAAAGCGGCAAGGTGGAAAATGTTACTGCCGAGCTGCCGAAAAGCTTTGTCATATGCAGAGAGGATAATACTGAAAGAATTTATATCTGCCAGCTTGCGCCGGTCACTCTGATAAAGAGGTCGGGCAAAAGAGGCTTTGGCGGAAGATGACTGTTATACATCAGAACACTGACATGAAAGGAAGGATAATATGGCAAAAAGGCTGCTGACCGAGTGTCCTTATTGTCACAGAAGAGTGTCATATATCGGCGCAGGTATTCTCAAAACAAAGGGCGAGCATATCTGCAAGGGCTGTAAATGCATCTCGAATGTTGTTATACACAGGCTGCTTTACGGAATAGCCGGAGGATCGGTTATCATTTCCCTTATCATATTGCTGTTATATTCGACTTATGGCAAGCATGATGATATCAAGGGGATAATATTTGTTTTTCTTCCTTTTCTGGTATTCTATATTGTTGTTCCGTTTTTTGTAAAGCTTGAGCCGTGCACTGACAGATCGGCGGTAAGAAAGCTGCACAAAAAGATAGATCCTCTGCTTGTTCAGGAGAGCAAGCAGGTGAAAAAGCAGGATATTCCTGTTCAGCCGGTCGAGCTGAATGTCAGCGAAGATTTCGGGAAGAGTTTCATGCTTGCGAAAAGCAGCGTCAAGCCTGTGGAGGAAGAAGAGGACAAATACGACAGGATCATTACCGAAACCGAGAAGGAGGATATTTCCTCCGGTCTGGATATTGACATAACAGGCATAGTTAAGCCCGATGAAAGTGAAGCTGCGGTCGTTACCGAAGCGTCGGAGATCCTTCCGGAGGAAGATATTCCCCCGAAGACGGAGCCTGTTCCTCCGCTTGACGAGCCTGCCGAGGAGGCTGTATCCGACAATACTCAGGGCGACGAAGTTTCATTCATTTTCGGAAAAATAAACCAAAACGACACCGATATTAATGCATAACTTCATTAATGCATAACTTCATTAATGCATAACTTCATTAATGCATAACTTCATTAATGCATAATTCATAATGCATAATGCATAATGAATGAGAACCGTAAATTTTTTCGGTAAAATGACTTTCATTAATACATTATTACATTTACAATGAAT
>CACYWT010000078.1:6015-11326 GCA_902778175.1 uncultured Ruminococcus sp.
CATAATGCATAATGAATGAGAACCGTAAATTTTTTCGGTAAAATGACTTTCATTAATACATTATTACATTTACAATGAATGTATAGGAAAGTTAATTTATATAGAAAATATTATGAAAGAAAATATAATTATCACAAAATCAAAAGAGTTTGCTTTAAGGATAATAAAAGCATATAAATATCTTATACAGCATAATGAATATGTTATGTCAAAACAGATGCTTCGCAGTGGGACAAGTATAGGTGCGAATGTTAAAGAAGCAGTTCGTGCTCAGACGACCCCTGATTTTATTTCAAAAATGAATTATGCATTAAAAGAAGCCAGTGAAACAGAATATTGGATTGAATTATTGGTTGAGAGTGAATATTTAGACAGAAATGCCGGAAATTCTATGAAAAAAGATTGTGTTGAGTTAATAAGGATACTGACATCAATTGTCAACAGTGCCAAAACAAATCTGAATAAATAGAAAAAATAAAAAACCGCGTATACCATTAATGAATGAATTAATGGATAAACTTGTGTTACACATTCATTATGCATTATGCATTATGAATTATGAATTGATTATGAAATAATAACATAATGAATTAATTAATTAATTAATGGATAAACTTGCGTTACACATTCATTATGCATTATGCATTATGCATTATGCATTATTAAAGGTTATGCATTATGAATTATTCTGCGTAGGGGGGATAGTATTGCTCAGGCTTCCGGTGTGTCCGCATTGCCATGCAGTGTACACCTATAAAGAAGTGAGTGATATGCATAGCGGAAATATGATATGCTATCATTGTAAAAAAAAATTCAGCGTGAGAAAATTACCCGGCGCTGCATTGTGGCTTTCGGTTATCTGTACGCTGCTCGTGATCTTTAATCTTGTGATAATTTTTTCTACGGATAATTTTACCGTAGTACCCCTGATCGCGGACTTGGCTGCGGTTACCGCCGCAGTGCTGCTTCTGCCGCTGACTGTGCGTTTCCGCGCTGAAAAAATTACTAAGTCCGAAAAACAAACGCTAAGGGAAAAAGAAGATAATAAACAGGCTCGTAAATGACAGCCTGCGTTTTGAGAGGTATATGATATGGATAATATTGAAAATATTGATGTTTCTCAGACAGAACAGGAATACGGCGCCGCCGAAATACAGGTGCTTGAGGGTCTTGAGGCAGTCCGCAAGCGTCCGGGTATGTATATCGGTTCGACAGGTCCGAGAGGTCTTCATCATCTTGTCTATGAGATAGTGGATAACTCTATAGATGAGGCTCTTGCCGGATACTGTACAAAAATAGACGTCGAGATACTTCCGGGAAATATCATAAGAGTGACCGATAACGGACGAGGTATCCCCGTCGGAATACAGCCTAAACTCGGTATCCCTGCCGTTACGGTCGTGTTTACCGTTCTCCATGCCGGAGGAAAATTCGGCGGCGGCGGCTATAAGGTCGCAGGCGGTCTGCACGGCGTAGGCGCGTCTGTCGTTAACGCTCTTTCGGAATGGACAGAAGTTGAGGTCTATGACGGGGAAAATATCTATAAACAGCGTTATGAACGCGGCGCGGTTGTGACAGAACTGGAACAGATCGGTACTACCGATAAAAAGGGTACTGTCGTTACCTTTAAGCCCGATCCCGAAATATTTACCGAAACAACCGTTTTTGATTATGAAACTCTTTCCGTCCGTCTGAGAGAACAGGCTTTCCTTAATGCAGGTATACATATCGAGCTGAGGGACGAAAGAGATGAAAATGACCCCAGACAGGAAAATTTCTGCTATGAGGGCGGCGTTTCGAGCTTCGTTGAATATATCCATAAGAAAAAGGGACTTGACGTTATCCACCCGGATATAATGCATTTCTCGGCAAAAAATGACGACGATACGGCATCAGCGGAAATTGCGATGCAGTATAACGACAGCTATAATGAACTGATACTTTCATTTGCAAATAATATTCATACAAATGACGGCGGTACTCATGAGGAAGGATTCAAGAGAGCGCTTACAAGAGTAATGAATGATTACGCCCGTAAATTCAATATTATAAAAGAGGGCGAAAAGGGTCTGAGCGGCGAGGATATCCGTGAGGGACTGACTGTCGTTATCAGCGTCAAGCTGAAGGACGCGCAGTTTGAGAGCCAGACAAAGGCAAAGCTCGGAAATACCTCGATACGCACACTTGTTGATAAGCTCATCAGCGATAAGCTGGAGCAGTATCTTGAAGAAAATCCTGCAACGGCGAAGGCTATATTCGATAAGGCTGTTCTTGCCGCAAAGGCAAGAGAGGCGGCAAGAAAGGCGCGTGACCTTGCGAGAAGAAAAACCGCGATGGAGGGCGCAGGTCTGCCGGGCAAGCTTGCGGACTGTCAGTCAAAGAATGTTGACGAAACGGAAATATATATCGTAGAGGGAGATTCCGCAGGAGGTTCCGCAAAGGGAGGACGTGACCGTCGTTTTCAGGCGATACTTCCGCTTTGGGGAAAGATGCTCAACGTAGAAAAGGCGCGTCTTGACAAGGTTTACGGAAATGATAAGCTTATGCCCGTAATAACGGCGCTTGGCTGCGGTATCGGTGACGAGATCGATCTGAGCAAGCTGCGTTACGGAAAGATAATTATTATGGCTGATGCGGACGTTGACGGATCGCATATCAGAACGCTGATGCTCACCTTCTTTTTCCGTTTTATGCGTCCGCTGCTTGAAGAGGGTCATGTTTATATAGCTCAGCCGCCGCTTTACAGGATCACAAAGGGTAAAAACGACCATTATTATGCTTATTCCGACGAGGAAAGGGACAAAATAATGGCAGAGCTTGGCGGCAATTACGAAATACAGAGATATAAAGGTCTTGGTGAGATGGATCCCCAGCAGCTCTGGGAAACTACCATGGATCCTGCAACGAGGATCATGCTCAGAGTCGAGATGGAGGACGCTGCCGCTGCCGACGAGGTATTTACGATACTCATGGGCGACAAGGTCGAACCACGAAGAGAATTTATCGAAAAGAACGCAAAATACGTACAAAACCTTGATATCTGATTTCTGAGTTATTTATAATTTAAACAAATGCATAATGCATAATGCATAATGCATAATGGCGGCGGAGTGCCTCCGCAGTCCATTCGCGTTGGTCGCTGCGCCTCCGGCTCCGCTCTGGCGCACAAGGCGGTAGTTTACTGGTCGCGGTTTTTACTAACTGACAATTGCGGCTTTATAGTTGGATCCCGATAGTTTTTTCAAAAAGATCAAATACTTGCGGCTCTCATTCATTATGCATTATGCATTATGAATTATGCATTATTGACGTTATGCATTATTGATATGCATTATGCATTAAGTTCGCGTTGGTCGCTGCGCCACCGTTTCGCCTGCCGGCTCGGTCGGTGCTTATGCTTTCGGCAGAGATGTCCACCGAACACCCGCACACTTTCAGGGAAGGCAATATACCGCACTCTTCTTTTTAACTTTTTGAATAAGAGTAACTTTATTTCATAATTAATTAAAGTTACTTTGACTATAAAAGTTTCGGTTTTTAAGAAACTTGCACAGCCTCCCATGAAAAGCAATATGATCAACTTAAGGATGTATCGTGGTAATACTCCCTCCGTCACGGCGTACCGCCGTGACACCTCCCTCGGAGAGGGAGGCATAAAGTCACCCTCTCCGAGGGGATGTCAGCGTAGCTGACAGGGGGAGTAAAAGAGGAACACTGATAAGTTGACGACATTGTTCTTTGAGAGCGCAGGAAACTGAGAAAGTAATAATTATTAATTTTTCAGTTTTAAGTTTTCAGTATTAATTTAGCTGCGAAGCAGCGCATACGAGAGGAAGGGAAAAACATTAATGAGTGATGACGATAATCAAAGGAACGAAGAGCTCATAGAGGAAATAGCGGAGGATCTGAAAAAGGCTGAGAATGAAGATAATCCGGAATGGGACGGATCCGAAGCGGAATTTGTCAGTGATGATGATGCGGAGGAATATGAGATACCCGAAACGGGGATAAAGCTTTCGTATATACTGACGCCCGAAGAGATGTATAAATGTCTTTATCACAGTGATATTATACGCACGAAGGGAAAAAGAGCCGTTATAGAAAGTATTCTTCTGGGGATCGCGGCTGTAGTGTTTTTCGTGACGTTTTTTACCGCAGGATCACAATACAGCAGTTACAATTTGTTTTTCGGGATAATATGTCTTGTAATGATAGCGGTTATATGGACAGTGCCGCATTTTTACCTGAAAAGCATGGCAAAGACAATGGCTGACGGAAGGACGATAGAGGCGGAGATATATCCGACGCATATTGACATAGGCAGAGATGACGGAGAGTGGAGCATAGAGCTTGACGGAAGTGCGACCATTGATGAATTTGACAATATCATAATGATATTCACAAAAAAAGACCGTGCGTTTGCGATACCGGAGAGAGTCATTGAGCCGGAGCTTTATAATGAAGTCAGGGCGATATTACAGTCGGGAACGCAGCCTGATGAGGAAGACTGAGATGGAACATATCAATTATCTTGAAATAACAGCCAGATATGCAGAAACCGATATGATGGGGATAATACATCATGCAGTATATCCCGTATGGTTTGAAGCGGCGAGGACGGAGCTTATCAAAGACGCCGGAATAAGTTACAGTGAGATCGAAAAAAGAGGGATAATGCTGCCGCTTGCACATCTTGAATGTGACTACATACTTCCCGTACATTACGAAGACAGAGTGACGGTCGAATCCTTTATTACAAAGCTTACGCCTGCGAGGATAGTATTCGGTTACAGGGTAATGCTGAACGGTAAATTATGCGTAAGAGGGAGCACTGTACATGGTTTTGTCAGTTCAGAAACATTCCGTCCGACAAGCCTGAAAAAATCATTCCCCGAACTCTACACAAAGCTTGATGAAATGACTATAATAAATAATGCATAACGTAGATAATGCATAATTCATAATGCATAATGCATAACTTAAATAATGCATAATGCATAATGCATAATTCATAATGAATGTGAACACATAACTTTTTTTCGTTAAATTGATTTCATTAATTCATTATTACATTCAGATTGAATAAGAGCCACGGCGGAGTGCCGCCGGTGCGTGCCCGCACTGGGCAATTCGCGGCGCAGTGCCTGCGCTCTCAATTCGCGTTGGTCGCTCCACCTCCGGCTCCGCTCTGGGCACAAGGCGTTAGTTTATCGGTCGCGGTTTTTACTAACTGACAATTGCGGCTTTATAGTTGAATCCCGATAGTTTTTTCAAAAAGATCAAATACTTGCGGCTCTCATTCATTATGCAT
>CACYWT010000079.1:0-6959 GCA_902778175.1 uncultured Ruminococcus sp.
GGAAATAGAACCATACATAAAAGAACAGAAAGATGTTGTGAAAAAAATGTATGATGACATACTTGTTCAGCTCGGAATAAAGCGAGGAAGAGGCAGACCAAGGAAAAAGTGAATTTCTTTTCTGCTGGTATAAAGCATATACGTCATCCTAAAAATGTAATTCCAATTGTTCTCTGCATCTGGGACTTGAAGTCCCACATAAGCACAAAAAGCCGTGTTTCCCGAACATCTAAACGGGAAACACGGCTAAAATATTATGATTTACTGATAAATGATGTGCCAAATCACGATTAGATTACCGGCAGAAGAAAAAAACTTTATTGCCTATTCAAAATTAACTTTAAAATCACATTGACACGATATAATTACAACCGTAAAATAAATACGGTATGACCGTAATAAGCGGAGGTAATTATGAAAATACTTAAAGTCGAAAATCTGGTAAAGACCTACGGCAGCGGAGATAATATCGTCAGGGCTGTTGATGATGTATCCTTTGAGGTGGAGAGAGGAGAATTTGTCGCCATTGTCGGCGCAAGCGGCAGCGGGAAAAGCACACTGATGCACATGATCGGCGGTGTTGATACTCCCACGAGTGGGCATATTTTTATTGATGACAAGGAAATAACAGGTATGAAACCCGATAAACTTGCCATCTTCCGCCGCAGACAGATAGGAATAGTCTATCAGTTCTACAACCTGATACCAATTCTTACCGCTGAGGAAAATATCACCCTTCCCATTGATCTTGACCGCAGAAAGGTTGACCCTGCCCGTCTTGACGAGGTGCTTCGCACCCTCGGGATAGAAGATAAACGCCGCAGTTTGCCTAATCAGCTTTCCGGCGGTCAGCAGCAAAGAGTATCAATCGCAAGAGCTATTATTACCGAGCCTGCACTTCTGCTTGCGGACGAGCCTACAGGGAACCTCGACAGCAAGGCAACCGATGATATTGTCAGCATGCTCAAAATGACAAACAAGACCTTTGGTCAAACGATAGTAATGATAACCCACAACCTTGAAATCGCCGCACAGGCTGACAGAGTTCTTACTATTTCTGACGGCAAATTGAAAAAGGAGGTGGGCTGATGAATACCATCCACAAACTCACGCTCAGAAGCCTGCTGATGAATAAGAGCCGTACAGCAATGACTATCGTGGCGATTATTCTGTCCTGTGCCCTGATAACAGTCGTTGCCGGAATGAGTACAAGTGCGTGGCAGAGCTTTATCAATTCAACAATTAACTCTTACGGAGATTATGATGTTTATTTTGAGGGAAAGTTCACAGACAAAAATGTTAATGAACTGAAGATCAACAGAGATGTTGAAGGTATTTACTATGAACGATATGTAGGTGTTGCCGAGATTCCTGAACCTGTTTCATCTTTTAAGCCATATATGCTCATCCACGGTCTGAACAAAGGAGCACTTGATAAATGCTTTCAGGCTAAGCTATCAGAGGGCAGACTTCCGGAAAACGACAGCGAAATAGTCCTTTCTCCTATGTTTGTAAGGTATTCCGAAAAGGAGTACCACACGGGAGATAAGCTTACATTGGATGTCGGGTATAGGACGATAAGCAGTGACAGCTCAGCACAGAGCAGACCCATTGACTTTGGCTCTGCTTATGCAAAGGATAACGAAGCTCTTGCTATACAGGCAAAAAGGGAATATACTGTTGTGGGTATCCTCAGTTCTGTCAGCCGCCGTATTTCTCTCAGGGGCGGTGCTGCCTGCGTAGATGTTTATACTCTTACCGATAGTATTGATAATATTCCCACATATATGGGAGCAGAGAATAATACCGTAAATGAGCTATGGGTCAATTATACAGACAGTATGGAAAAGGATTTTGTCAATGCAACCGCTCAGATTGTCGGTATCAGCAAAGCAGAAGCTCAAAAGCATTTCGATAATGCGTATATCTTTCCCGAAACAGAATTTGACAAAAACGGAAATGAAATTGTTAATGAAAACATTAAAACAGAATACGATCTTGCTATGGAAAAAATAGCAGCAAGCAATCATTTCGGCATAACCAATTTTCAGGATAACTGGAATGTACTCGCCATTAAGGACATAGTGTCCGAAAGCAACAGTAAAGAGATATTTCTTACAGTTGCTGCCGTCTTAATCTTTATAATTATGACCACGAGCGTGTTTATCATACGCAACAGTATTTCAATATCCGCAACAGAAAAAACAAGGCTTTTCGGTATGTTGTGTTCTGTCGGAGCAACACCTAAGCAGATACGAAACAGTGTTCTGCATGAGGGACTGCTGCTTACTGTAACAGGTATTCCTCTCGGTATTGCTGCGGGTGCTGGTTTCACTTATGCTTTAGTCGGAATCAGCGGAGAAATCCTCAAAAGCAATCTGAATGGAAATGAGCTTATTTTTTCTATCCCTGTGTGGGCTTTGCTTGCTTCGGCTGTACTCGGAATGCTTACGGTATTCATTTCTTCCTTGTTTGTTGCCATGCATGCAGCGAAGATCTCACCCATTGAAGCTGTCAGGATGACAAAGGAAACGAAGATAGGCAAAGGCGAAAAAAGCTATAGTGTTCCCCAAATAATACGAAAGCTTTTCGGCCAGGGCGGAAGTATTGCGTGGAAAAATATGAAGCGTAGCAAGCGTCAATACCGCACAACTATAGTTTCTCTTATACTGAGTATTGTGGTATTTCTTTCGGTATCGACAGCCATTGGAGCAGCCACCCGCAGTGCTGAGAAAATACTGCTGGAAACCGATTACAATCTTTCCATTTCCACCTCTCTAAACACAGATTGGAATGTTCCGCAATATACTCAAGGAGAAGAAAGAGAAAACATATCAGAAAGAGACAGAAATTTCTTTGAAGCTATTTCTCAGAACAGTTATGTCAAAACCCAAAGCTACTGCCTGAGAAACGGGCACTATATGTTTTATATTCCCGTTTCCGATATCTACAAAGGCAGTAAATGCAATATCAACGATATACACTTCTTTGACGAATCCGAAGGCTTGCAGGAAACAGCACTTACGATAATAGCACTTGATGAGGAAACATACAAAAAGGTAATCGAACCAACAGGGAAAACACCCGAGCAGTTAAAGGGCAAGGCTGTTATCGTGAACAGTGCAAGAAAGATCATCTATAATGATGATGACAATAACGATTATACCGTTTTCTATGAACCGTTCCTGAAAGGATCTGTTGGTCTTACGCTGAACGGCAAACTGAGTCATGATGATTATGACGGAGATCGGGGAGAGATCAGTATAGAAATAGGTGCAGAGCTTACTTCAGACGATCTTCCCCACGCAAAGTATTTCAGCAACTTATATCAGCGCAGCGGTGCGATCATCATGCAGGTCGATGATTATATTAATACCGTAGAAAACTGGTATACCTATGGCGAAATGTTTATCGACTCCACCGACAGTGTGAAGCTTGAAGCAGAGATCGCCGATATGGGATATGAGGAGTTTTTCTATGTGGAAAATATCGATTCCTATGTGAAGAATATGAAGGCTATTATGCTTGTGGTCAGAATATTTGTATATGGATTTATATTTATCATAACATTGATAGGGATTACAAACATCTTTAATACGGTTGCATCAAATATGCGATTCAGACAAAAAGAGCTTGCTATGTTGCGCTCAGTAGGAATGACTAACCGTGAATTTAACGGAATGATAATTCTTGAAAGCCTGTTTTGTTCTGCAAAAGCATTGTTGATCGGTTTGCCGTTGGGACTTGCTTTGGGCTGGACAATGTGTTTTGTAGTCAGTAAAATGCGTGGAGCGCAGGGATTCATTTATTATTACCCTCTTGTTGAAACTATTCTCAGTATCATTACAGTAATGCTTATCATCGGCAGCATAATGCTCTACTCCGTTTCAAAAATCAGAAAGCAGAATATTATAGAAACTATCAGGAATGAAAATATATGAACATTTTACTTGTTGAGGACGACAGAAAAATTACAGAGGCACTTACGCTTGCATTTGCGGCAGAGGGATATAAAACTATCCCCTGCCGCACCTGTGCTGATGCGTATGCAAAAGCGGCAGAGCAGTTTGAACTGATGATAATAGACATCACCCTCCCCGACGGGAACGGTTTTGAGCTTTTTACAGAACTGAAAAAATACACCTCTGCTCCTGCCGTATTTCTTACGGCAAAGGACGATGAAGACAGCATTGTCAAAGGCTTTCAGCTTGGCGGAGATGATTATATCACAAAGCCCTTCTCCACCCGTGAGCTTATGGCTCGTATAAGCCGGTTTACAAGGAACGGCAAGGAAAGCATCCTTCGTGCCGGAGATATTGAACTTGATCCCGATACACATATTGTCAGAAAGGGCGGTGTTCCCATTGAGCTTACCGCACTTGAATACAAGCTGCTGTTAATGCTGATGCAGAACACAGGCCGCATTGTCACAAGGGATGCTATACTCGACAGGATATGGGATCTTGCCGGGAAGTATGTGAACGACAATACCCTGACGGTCTATATCGGCAAGCTGAGAAACAAGCTCGGTCAGGATGCGATAAAGACAGTCAAGGGCATCGGCTATAAAATGGAGGATATATGAAGGGGACTAAGAAATATCTGTTCGGAGCTTTACTTGTTATAGTAATCATGACAGTTATCTGTGGGGTTGTCTGTTCTGTCAGTCTTGCAAAAATCAGAGAGGAAAGTTTCCGCTCTCAGCTTGGACTGGTGGCTGCTGTACGGGAAAAATATCCCGATCTATCCGACAAGGAGATAATTGATTCCATATCATCCCCGACTGATACAGCTGAATCAGAAAAAATGCTGCGAAGCTACAGCATAACCGAAAGCGACTGGCTTGCCCTTCCGAATGAAAGAAATGCTGCGGTACTTATTATAAGCGGAGCGGCACTTTGTCTGCTGACGGGAGGTCTTATTCTCGGAATACTCCTGATCTATGGCCGCAGGCAGAAAAAGCTGACCGCTGAGCTGACGGATTATCTGTCACGTCTGAACAGCGGTAAATATGATATGGATATTTCCTCAAATGGAGAGGACAGCTTTTCTCGTCTTAAAAACGAAATATACAGGACGACCGTGAGGCTTCGTGAGCAAAGTGAGCGTTCCCGTCAAGACAAGATAAACCTGAAAAACAGCCTTTCAGATATATCTCATCAGATAAAAACTCCCCTGACTTCCGTTTCAGTAATGCTTGACAGGCTTTCGGATGACAGAAATATGCCCGAGGATATAAAGCGCAGACTCCTGACAGATGTCAATCGTTCATCAAATTATATTATCTCTCTGGTGCAGTCCTTGCTTACGCTTTCACGCCTTGATGCTGATTCTATAACGATGAAGCAGGAGGATGTGTCTGTAAAAGAACTGCTCGGGATATGTTCAGAACGGACAGAAATACTTGCGGAGCTTGGAGATGTAAGTGTAATAGTACAGGACTGCGGAAATATCAGTCTGAACTGCGACAAAAAATGGATGTCGGAGGCTATCATCAACATCCTTAAAAACTGTATCGAGCATTCAAAGTCCGGCGGAATGGTAACTGTATCGGCATTTCAGAACAAATTGTTTACAACCATCATAATAAAAGACAACGGCAGCGGCATCCCAAAGAATGAACTGCCGCACATTTTCGAGAGATTCTACAAGGGCAGCGGCTCAGACGAAAACAGCATCGGTATCGGGCTTTCTCTTGCAAAGGCGATCATTGAGAAGAATAATGGATATATCAGCGTGAAAAGTAAGGTCAGCGAGGGGAGCTGCTTTATGATAAAGATATTTCATGCTGTGTGATTGGTGTTGAAGCCGCCCGGACTTTCACCCGGACGGCTTTCCTTATGCCCTGATATGCAACCTCTCTGCAATCTTCTTGATTACTTCAATTTCACGATGCTTTTGTGTAAGTAAAAATGAAAATGTATCATATATTATAATTTATCTAAACCTGCGCATAATAGGATTATAAAGCAAATTAAATCCTGCGTATTACTAAGCTAAATGTGATTTATAAACTTGCGCATTATGGAACGGAGCATAGCTATGATACTGAAAAGAAAGATATACGATAAATTGCTTTCTCTGAAAAAAACTCTGAACGGTAAAAAAGCCTTTCTCATTGAAGGAGCAAGGCGTATCGGGAAGTCAACGATATGTGAGGAATTCGGAAAAAACGAATACAAAAGCTATATCCTCATCGACTTTGCAAGATGTCCCGATGAGGTGAAGGACTATTTTCTAAAACACATGAACGACCTCGACACATTCTTTATGCTGCTGTCAACATACTACGGAGTAAAGCTGTATGAGAGAGAGTCGCTGATAATCTTTGACGAGGTGCAGATGTTCCCTAAAGCAAGGGAATGTATCAAGTATCTTGTAGCAGACGGAAGATATGACTACCTCGAAACAGGCTCGCTTATATCCATTAAAGAAAATGTCAGGGATATTGTTATTCCTTCCGAGGAACGACATCTGAAAATGTATCCCCTTGACTTTGAGGAATTCTGCGAGGCTCTTGGTGAAGCTCAGATAATATCATATATCAGAAAATGCTTTGAAGAGAGAGTGCCGCTTGAAAATGAGCTTCATTACAAGGCAATGCTTCTGTTCAAACAGTATATTCTTGTGGGCGGTATGCCGCAGAGTGTGATCGCCTTTTTAGAAAGCCGCAAGGATTTTGACACAGCCGACATTGAAAAGCGTGACATCCTTGCCCTTTACCGCAGTGACATTATGAAAATTGATGCAAGGTACAGGAGCAAAGTCCTTGCGATATTTGATCAGATACCGGGGCTGCTGTCACAGCATGAGAAAAGAGTAGTTTTTAACGATGTTTCCGAAGGCAGTACATCAGATCAGTATGAAGAAACCTTTTTCTGGCTTTCGGATTCAATGATATCGAATGAGTGTTTTCTATGCAATGACCCGAATGTAGGCTTGTCTATCAACGAAAACAG
>CACYWT010000079.1:6982-7315 GCA_902778175.1 uncultured Ruminococcus sp.
GACAAGCTGAATATGAACGAGGGTATGCTTTACGAAAACGCTATTGCCCAGATGCTCACAGCCAACGGTCACAAGCTGTATTTCTATACTCATTATAACGCTGAAAAGCACCGCAACGATATAGAGATAGATTTTCTGATTTCCAATAACAGCAAGCTGAAATACAAAATGTATCCTATCGAGGTTAAATCCGGCAGAAAGTATTCTATTGAATCGCTGAAACGTTTCAAGGAGAAATACAAGGCGAGGATAGGAGATTGTTATGTTATCCATCCCCGAAATCTAAGCTTCAAAGAAGATATTCTTTGCATACCGCCGTATATGACTATTTGC
>CACYWT010000080.1 GCA_902778175.1 uncultured Ruminococcus sp.
GCGGGTGCCATATATCCGTTCAGTGGGAGTAAAAATCTCCCACTGAACGACAGCAAGCCTACGGCTTGCCTTTGCTTGTTGAAAGCAAAGCTTTTAAAGATAAAAGGCGGAATTTCAGGAAAGCATATTGCTCCTGTTATTCCGCCTTATTATTCTTCAAGATAATCGGTTTCCCGGCATTTTATATCTCTTATCCGGTCGAGATCAATTATCACCGGATCGGCTTTACGGTCGCTTATATCACAGGAACCGTAAAGTATCAGCCTGCGCATGGTTACGTCTATAGCCTTCAAAGGCAGGGTCACACTGTTATATGCGCCGCCTGATTTATATTTGTCGGGGACAAAATATGTTACTGTGATTTCCGGCGCACGGCCGCTGTATAAAATATTTTTTATAACACTGAGTTTTCTGTTCAGAACCTCTGTTTCGTATTCGGAAAGCTCATGCTCCTTTTCCGTAAGCCGCATTTCCTCCTTTACCATTGCCTCATATCCCGATAATGCGGCAAAGGGCGCGAACTGGGCTGCTCTTTTCTCCATAGACATATGTTTCCGTTCGGGATTCTTGCGGTAGGGAAGATCTATTATATCGGCATATTCAATTCTCGGATCATCGCTGCTCATATCTTGATATCCTCCTGTTTTTATTTCGCAACGGGACATTCCACGAACCATCTTCCCACGCGGGAGGCAAAGTATTCGCTGGTTTTTTCAAAGAACAGGAATTTTTCTTCTCCGTGGATAACAACGGTATAGCAATCTCCGCTGAGATTTTTATTCATATATGACGCAGGGCGGAAATCCATTACCTTGTCGATTTTAAAAATACGTCCGTCCGACCATATTATGTGGCGCGGATGAAGATATCCCGTTGAATCGAAATCCGCATTGACTTTTACATAAACTCTGTCGTGAGTGCGTTTCATTTTTATGACCTCCTTGATCGAGCAGGATATTAAGCTGTATAGTGAGTTTCCTGCGGCGGCATATATCCTTGAATATATAATAGCACAATAAGATACAAATGTAAATAGATTTAAATGTAAAAAATTGTAAAAATTTTATTGCTTATTGTTTGCGGAATATATATTTTTTTTAAAAAAAATGAAATAAATCATTGTGTGAAAACAAAAAATATAGTATAATTAAAAAAAGAAAAAATATGTCATTATTATTATATAAAAAGGAGGCAAGATCACCGTGCGCAAAAAAATATGTTTAAAACAGATGATGATTGTCTTTCTTCTGATAACGCTTATTATAAATATTTCCGTGCCGTTTGCTGTCAATGCACAGGAAAGTGAAAAGAAAGTGATCCGCGTAGGCTGGCATGAGGCTCCGTTTTTTATAAAGGATCAGAACGGCAGACAGTCGGGATATTCTTACGAATATCAGCGTAAGATAGCGGCTTATACAGGATGGGATTATGAATATGTTGAGGGTACATGGTCTGATCTTCTGCAGAAGCTGAAAGACGGCGAAATAGATCTGATGAGCGATGTATCCTATACGGAGGAACGTACAAAGGATATGCTCTTCACTTCCATTCCGATGGGTACCGAGGCATATTATGTTTTTGTGTCGCCTGATAATAAAGAAATAACATCGGATAATATTACGTCATTGAACGGAAAACGTGTCGGTGTAGCAAAAAACAGTATACAGAAGGATATATTTATCAAATGGTCTGAAAAGCACGGAATTAAAACAAATATAACCGAATTAAGCATCACGGGCGACGATATGCTTGAAAAGCTTGGTTCCGAGTTTGACGCTGTTGTTACTATGGATGTATACGGCACACATGAAACGGCGACTCCCGTATGCAAGATCGGTTCCTCGGATTACTATTTTGCGGTTAATAAGAGCCGTCCGGATATTCTTGATGAGCTTGATTCGGCGCTGAACAAAATACAGGATGAAGACAAGTATTATGATCAGATGCTTTATGATAAATACCTCAAGAATCCCGAAAACCGCAGGTATTTCAATACTTCCGAAAAGGAATGGCTTGAAAAACACGGTAAAATAAGGATCGGATATCAGGATAATTATCTTGCATTTTGCGCAAAGGATACGGCTTCCGGTGAACTGACAGGAGCTTTGAAGGATTATCTTGAATATGCGTCAGGTGCATTTGAAAATGTGCGTCTTGATTTTGAGTGTATTTGCTTTCCTACTGCGGCTTCCGCTATAGAGGCGCTGAAAAACGGAGAGATAGACTGTATGTTCCCGGCGAATCTGACTGACTATGATGCTGAGATGCTGGATCTGGTACAGACTCCGCAGCTTATGCATTCGGAAATGTATGCCGTTGTCCGTGCGTCGGAACAAAAGGAATTTCTGCAAAAGAAGAATATAGTCGTTGCAGTAAATGAGGGCAATACAAACTATGATATTTTTCTTTCGGATAATTATCCCGGCTGGGCAAGAAAATATTACAAGGATACTCCAACAGGGCTGAATGCTGTTGAAAATAAAGAAGCTGACTGTGTTATAATAAGCAATTACCGTTACAGCAATATATCAAAGCAGTGTGAAAGGCTCCATCTGTCAACAGTCAATACCGGAGTGCAAATGAATTTCTATATTGCCCAGCGCAAGGGCGATACCCAGCTTTATTCGATCCTTGCGAAGGTCACGGACGTTGTTCCGGATTCATATATACATACCGCTCTGACATATTATTCGACCGAAGATGTCAAGGTCAGCCTTGACGAATTGCTCAAGGAAAACTGGGTCGTCGTCGTAGCGTCGATCACGCTTGTTTTTATCATAATACTGACTCTTCTGCTGCACAGTATCAAAGCGCAGAAAAAGGTCCATGAAGAGGAGCATCTGGTAAAAGCCCTTAACAAAAAAGCTTTTGTGGATTCCCTTACCTCCGTTCGTAATAAGGGAGCATATTCCGATTATATACAGAAGCTTCAGGATCGTCTGGATCAGGGAGAAGAGTTTGAATTCGGCGTCGGTATTTTTGACTGCAATAATCTGAAGATCGTAAATGACGAGTATGGTCATGACAAGGGCGATATTTATCTGAAAACAGCCTGCCAGCTTATCTGCAAGGTGTTTGACCACAGCCCGGTTTTCAGGATCGGAGGAGATGAATTTGCCGTAATACTGCAGAACAGCGATTTTGATAACCGTGAGCAGTTAGTGGTGCAATTTGAAAACAGACGGAAAGAAATATGCGATTCCGCAGAAAACAAATGGGAAGAAGTACATATCGCACTGGGCATAGCGGTATATGATCCGCAGAATGACAGCGGTATCAGCGATACAATACGCCGGGCAGACAGAATGATGTATGACAATAAGCGTATTATAAAATCACAATCTTAATAATAAAATCACCCTGCCGTTCTTTATTGAGCGGCAGGGTATCTTGCTTTTTACATTATTTAAGTTTGCGGAGCTTTGAAGTATCGGCAATGACGATCAGGCGCATGGATTTTTTCAAAGGCATTTCCGGATCGACATTAACATCAGCATTTCCGTTCTCTATAATGGAAACGATATTGATGGAATATTTTTTTCTGAGATTCAGCTCAAGCAGGCTTTTGTTTTCCCATTCGGGTCTGACCTCAAGCTCCACCATAGAAACATTATTGGTAATGTCGAGTATATCGACAAAGCCCGAACTGACAAGATTCTTTGCAAGTCTTATACCCGATTCGCGTTCCGGAAAAATGACCTTGTCCGCGCCGACCTTGCTGAGTATCTTACAGTTCATTTCGCTTGAACATTTCGATATTACTGTTTTGACGCCCATTTCCTTACAAAGCATTGCCGCCATGACGCTCGATTCAAGGTTGGTCGCCATAGAGATGATAACAACGTCTATATTGGATATATCAAGCTGTTTCAGTACTTCCGGATCGGTCACGTCAGCGCATTTGCAGTAAGGTATTTCCGCTGCGGCTTCGTTTACTCTTTCTTCGTCAATGTCAACGGCAATTACCTCCGCTCCGTTGTTCACAAGCTCCTTTGCGACCGCAGTGCCGTAACGTCCGAGTCCGAAAACAGCATATGTTTTGCTGCCTGCCATATTTTTTCCTCCTTATTGTCCGGTGAGGGAAAGAAATCATCCGATGCTGATATTCTCCTCAGGATCCTTTATTATATTTGTATTGTTCTTCTTTGTATTGAATGCGATCAGAAGAGAGATCGGTCCGACTCTTCCGAGGTACATCGTTACGATAATAATTATCTTGCCCCAAAGATTGAGCTTAGGCGTAAGATCTCTTGTAAGCCCAACCGTAGCCGTAGCGCTGACGGTTTCATATGCGATATCAATTGTGCTTGCGTCGGTAACGGCGGAAAGCAGTATTGTCGATATGAACATTATCATGAACGAAACAGTGATTACAGCGACAGCTTTGCTGACAGAATGTCTTGGTATCCTTCTCCTGAATAAAGAAAGCTCGTCCTTGTTTTTTATAGCAGCGAGCGCCGAGAAAATCAGAACGGTTATTGTTATGGTTTTGACGCCGCCGGCAGTTCCGACAGGCGATCCTCCGATAAACATGAGGAACAGGGAAAAGACAGCCGAGGTATTGGTCAGATCCTGCTGCGGAACAGATGCAAAGCCGGCTGTTCTTGTAGTCATCGACTGAAAAAACGATACCTGCAGCTTATCGGGGATCGACATTTTTCCTATGGTCAGCGGATTATTGAATTCAAATATGAAGAATCCGACAGTACCTGCCGCGAGCAATACAGCCGTTGCAGACAGTGCGAGCTTGCTGTGCAGAGATAATGACGAAAAGCATCTGAATTTGTTTTTCGGGAACTTCCGTGATACTCTTATGACATCCCACCATACGACATAGCCTATGCCTCCCATAATTACCATAAGACTTGTTGTAAAATTGACCATGGGATTCAGCGCATACGGACAAAGACTGTCGGCTGACATGATATCTATTCCTGCATTGCAGAAAGCGGATATCGCATTAAAAACAGAGATCCATATTCCTTTCCAGCCGTATTCGGGAACGAAAACAGTCATATATAACAGAGCGCCGATACCCTCGACTATAAATGTGCCGATCAGAACCTTTTTAAGAAATACGACAATACCCGAAAGGGAATTAAGATTGAATGCGTCCTGCATAAGGATCCTGTCTTTAAGACTGAATCTGCGGTTCAGGCTGATGAGTATTCCGGATAAAATAGTTACGATGCCAAGACCGCCTATCTGTATCATTATAAGAATAATGATCTGTCCGAAAATACTCCATGTACTGAATGTAGGTACGGTCACGAGTCCTGTTACGCATATAGAGGTGGTAGCCGTAAAAAGAGCGTCGATATAGGGAACAGGGACTCCGTCAGCCGTGCTTATCGGCAGTGAAAGCAAAATGCTCCCGATCATAATGGCTATCAGGAAACTTATCATTATTATATGCGTAGTGGAGATATTAAGTTTTAACTTTTTCAATTTTATCCTCCTGAAGGAAATAAATAGTCACCTGAAACGGTGTTGCATTAATTATATCATAAATTCATACAAATTTGCGCCGCAAGGCGCATATAATAAATGAATTTATTAAATGTTCTCTCAGGCGTCCGATGAGAGGACGCGCAGCG
>CACYWT010000081.1 GCA_902778175.1 uncultured Ruminococcus sp.
ATCAGATTTCGGATTATCGGCAGACTTTTCTATCTCAACTGCATACTTGTTTGTAAAGTCCTTTTCAAAAATGCGGATAAGATATTCTCCGGTTATGCCCTTATGCTCACGGACAACTGCTTCGATATCGCTGGGGAAAACATTGACAGCCGAAACAATAAACATATCGTCCTTTCTGCCGAGAATGTGTATTCTTCCGTGAGTTCTTCCGCATGAGCATTTTGTTGTATCAATGCGTCCGATATCGCCTGTACGGAAACGGATAAGCGGACGCGCGTGTTTTCTCAGAGTAGTAAATACCAGCTCGCCTACCTGACCGGGTTCAAGCACCTCTCCGGTGTGGATATCAACAGTTTCAACAAGAATATGATTTTCTGCGATATGAAGTCCGTCCTTGGCTTCGCACATTGCGGCGCAGGCTCCGAATATATCGGACAGTCCGTAGAAGTCGTAAACCTCCGCTCCCCAGATATCCTCGATCGCCTTTCTTGTGGCTTCGATAGAACCGCCCAGCTCGCCGGCTACAATGATCTTCTTGATATTAAGATCTTTTTTGGGGTCGATACCGCTTTTCAGTGCCTTTTCGCCGAGCTGCCATGCATATGACGGAGATGTCCAGATAACGGTCGGCTGATAAGTTTTCAGAACGAACAGAAGTCTTTCACTTGGGAGAGTACCTCCCCATATGCACAGTGCGCCGAGGTTCTGAGCGCCGATCACATCAGGACCGCCTACATACAGTGAGAAATTCAGCGCATGAACATATCTGTCATTCGGACGCATACCGATCTGCCAGAACCAGCGGCTTTCTGTATCCTGAAATTCATCAAAATCCTTTTTGGTAAACGGACTCATGGTCGGCACACCGGTCGAACCTGATGATGTGGAAATAAATACAACATCTTCCTCCGGTACTGCTGCAAGCTCACCGAGGAATGAACCTACTCCCTGAGTATCTCTTTGTGTAGTCTTATTGATAAATGGGAATTTCTGAATATCCTTCAGTTTCCTGATATCCTCCGGCTTTACTCCTGCTTCATCAAATGAACGCTTGTAATAGGGCGCATGATCGTAAGCGAATTTAACGATCTCCTGAAGATCCGCAAGCTGTCTTTTTTCAAGTTCCTCACGGGGGAGGGTCTCAAGCTCCTCGTCCCAGAATTTATTGTTTATATCTCTGCTCATTGTTATTTCTCCTTTTTGAAATTCTTATGTATAAATTCCCATTTCTTATCACGGGACTGTTTAATTATCTCTATATCCTCATCTGTCAGATGTCTGAAACGGCTCTGCTTTCTGAGATATTCCGAAACGTCCGAAAATTCCTTCGGCTCGTGGTTTAGTGTAAAGCTGCCGTTTTCATATTCGGCAAGATACCATAAGCCGCAGTCAACTACCTCCTTGGCTATTCCGACCGTTTCATCTGTCTTTACTCCCCAGCCTGTGGGACAGGGGGCAAGTATATGGATATATTTCGTGCCCTTAATGCTTTTGGCTTTTTCTACCTTTCGTATGAAGTCATTAAGATAACCCACGCTTGCGGTTGCCGCATAAGGAATATCGTGAGCGGCTGCTATCTCAAACATATTCTTTTTCTGTCTGAGATTTCCGTGTATGTTTTTTCCTGCCGGTGTTGTAGTCGTTTTTGCTCCGAATGGCGTCAGCGAGCTTTTCTGTATGCCTGTATTCATATAGGCTTCATTGTCGTAGCAGATATAAAGTATATCGTCATTTCTGTCTATCGCTCCGGAAAGAGCCTGCAATCCTATATCTGCCGTACCGCCGTCGCCGGCAAAGCCTACCGCATGAAAATCCGTTATTCCCTGTGCTTTCAGTCCTGCCTGTACCCCGGTCAGCATAGAGGCTGTTCCGGCAAATGTGGAGATTATCGCATTATTTCCGAAGCAGAGCTGCGGAAAATTGAAGCCTACCGCGGACATACAGCCCGCCGGCAAAACAGCTATTGCATTTTCGCCTAAGACCTTTAATGCGATCCTTACGGCAAGACTTCCGCCGCAGCCTGCACAGGCTTTATGACCGTAGAAATATTCAGTTTCATCAAGTGTTTTTGCAGTAAGCGCCATTTATCTCACCTCAATTCCCAGAAACTTAACGGCTGATTTTTCCTGTTTCAGTTCTTCAAATATGTTTTCGATCTCACCGGGAGAGATATTCCTTCCTCCAAGACCGCCGATATAATCTGATGTCGGTATGCTTATACCTGCTTTTTGAAGAGCAGAATTGACATTCGTGTAGACTGTACCCTCGTTTCCGAAGGAAATATCCTTTTCCAGAACACCTACAGCTTTTGCATTTTTTACAGCCTTTGCTATCTCCTCATTCGGAAAGGGACGCATATATCTTATTCTCAGCAGACCAGCTTTTTCCCCCTGCTCTCTGAGCTTGTCAACTATTTCACGGACAAGACCGGAAATACTGCCGAGGGTGATAAGTATATAGTCCGCATCATCTGTTCTATAGTTTTCGGTAAGACCTGAATAATGCCTTCCGAAAATGCTTTCAAATCTGCTTTCCGCTTCGGTCACAGCTTTCTTGACATTCAGCAGTCCCGTATGCTCCTTGTACTTGAAAAATGTATTCGTATCGGGTCCTGCGGAAAAGCCGAGGTTTTTCGGCTTTGTAAGCGACATCTTGTTCTCAGTTTCAAACGGGGGCAAAAATTCATCTGCCTGCTCCGCTGTCGGAACGTCAACTACTTCATAAGTGTGAGTGAGAACAAAGCCGTCAAGATTTGCCATAAACGGTGTGCTGACCTGCTTATGCTCGGCTATGTAAAAGCTCATAAGAGCAAGGTCAAGCGCCTCCTGAGCATTTTCCGCATAGGCTTGTATCCATCCGCTGTCAAGCTGGGATAAGGAATCCCTCTGGTCGCCGTATATATTCCACGGCAGAGCCGTTGAACGGTTTGCATTCATCATAACGATCGGGAGCCTTCCTCCTGCGGCATACGGCAGACATTCCGCCATATATAAAAGCCCCTGTGATGAAGTAGCCGTAAATGCCCTTGCGCCGACTGAGGAGGCTCCCATTGCGCATGAAAGAGCAGAATGTTCGCTTTCCACATGGATAAATTCAGACTTTAAACTGCCGTCCTCCACAAACTCGGAAAGCTTTTCCACAACTATCGTCTGCGGAGTGATTGGATAGGCGGATATCACCTGCGGTCTTGCAAGACGCACACCATATGCAAAGGCTTCATTTCCGGATAAAAACTGTCTTGCCATTATTTTTCCGCCTCCATTCTTATTGCACCGACGCGGCAAATCCTTTTACAGATCCCGCAGCCCTTGCAAAAATCATAATCTATCTGAACTTTGCCGTCCTTTCTGGAAATAACTCCGTCCGGACAGTAAAGATAACAATTCAGACAACCGACACATTTTTCAGTGTCTATTACAGGTCTGACATTCCGCCAGCCTGCATTTTTTGTCACTAAATAGCCTGCCTCATAGGAGGTGGTATCAGGTATTTCATCAAAGCCTGACGGTATTTTTTCTCTGAGATATGGCTTCATTTTACTGCCTCCTCATAGGCTGCCCTTACGGCGGCTATATTTTTTTCATGAAGTCTGGGCGGCATTGTCTGTCTGACCGCTTCAATGATATTATCAAGAGATACATAGCCTGAAACAGCCGCCAGCGCGCCTAAAAGTATCGTATTAGTGATCGGCAGACCAAGATGTTTTTCCGCGATACTGTCGCCGTCAATCGTGATGACTCTTTCGTCATCATTTTTCTTTTTTGTATTGAGAATTATCTTTCCGTCAGGCTTGAGTTCGTCAAATGCCTGCTCACTGAAAAGCGTATCGTCAAGAAAAATGTTGTAATCTGCCTTTGTTATCTCGCTGCGGTTGCCGATCGGTTTTTTATCAAGCTTTGTAAAGGCTCTGATCGGCGCGCCTCTGCGCTCCGGACCAAAGGACGGAAAAGCAAGAACAAAGGTATTTTCACTGAGGGAATATGCTTCTCCCAATATTCTTGCGGCGGTGAAGGCTCCCTGTCCCCCTCTGCCGTGCCAGATTATTTCTTTCATTTCTGTCCCTCCGTCACTGCTTCCAGCGAAGCAGGAATTTCTGTATCCTGTTGAACAGGAACGATATCGCAACTATCACGATACCTACAACGATAAGACCGACTATAGTTCTTGTATAATCACCGAAATCGGAATAATTTTTTATGTAATATCCAAGACCGCTTTGTGCGCCGATCATTTCGGCGGAAGTAAGCAGAACAAAGGAAACTGTCAGTCCCTGATTGCAGCCGATAAAAATATTCTGCAAAGAAGCCGGAAGAATGACCGAAAACAGCATGGTGAATTTTCCGACATTAAGCACCTTTGCGGAATCTATGGTTTTCTTATCTACATTCATAACGCCGCTCATTGTACCGCCAAGAACCGGCCAGAAGGTCGCAAGAAAAATAACGAATACCGATACACTCCGGAAGGTCGGCAGAAGCGCTATTCCGTAGGGTATGTATACAATAGGCGGTATCGCACCCAGGAATTTTGATATGTATGTAGCTGCGCTGCCGAGCCTTGCGCTCCAGCCTAAAAACAGGCCAAGAGGTATTGCAACAGCTATAGCCAGAAGATAGCCCTGAAGTATTATCCCGACTGAGCTTTGAATATTGGTAAGTATCTTGTCAAAATCGCCTGTAAACTGCCAGAAAACCTTTCCCGGAGGGGGAAACAATGCCGCTTTCAGGATATTGAATTTTGCCGTAGCAAGCGTCCATGCGATCAGAAGCCCGTAAATAAATGCAACAATATCTACAAAGAGATTCAGTGCTGCAGGCTTTTTGATCAATGCCGAAGCGATCAATGTGAGCGCCTCAACTCCAACTGCAAACCATATTGCATAAGAAGCGTAAGTTTCTGTGGCAAGCTGATCGGGCAAAAGCTGTATCAGCAGCAGAACAGCAAACAGTATATGAACAACTCTGAAATATCTGCGGAAAAATTCTGTTTTTATTTTTGATGGTTCTTTTATTTCTTCACTGTATATTGCCGGTGCGGCAATAGCCTTTGTTTGTATATTCATCAAAGCACGACCTCCTCGCCGCCTATCCTGCTTACAATGTCGCTGTAGAACAATGACAGAAGCTCATTTCTGAATTTAGTGTATTCGCCTGTCTGCACAAGCTCGCTGCGGTTTCTCGGACGTTCAAACGGCACTTTTATTTCACGGTAGACACGTCCGGGATTAGCCGTCATCATTACTATCTTGTCGGACAGAAGAATTGCCTCGTCAATATCATGGGTGACGAATACGACCGTTTTTCTCGGAGTGGCATTTTCCCATAATTCAAGCAGCAGCTCCTGTAATATTGTCCTGTTTTTGGCGTCTATTGCGCCGAAAGGCTCATCCATAAGCAGTATATCCGTATCCATTGCAAGCGCTCTTGCTATTGCAACACGCTGCTGCATTCCGCCGGAAAGCTGAGACGGATATTTATTTTTGAACTG
>CACYWT010000082.1 GCA_902778175.1 uncultured Ruminococcus sp.
AAGAACGGAATACGCCTGTTTGCAGCTTCGCATCCTTTCCGTCATCAGCATGACGCAGCATCCCTTTCATCTTGATCTTATAGCGCTGCGACGGCACAATCAGCCCGATCAGGCCGCTGATCAGATGATAAATCACTTTGAAAATCGCACGGAGCAAAAAGCCGATTCCGATAAAGATGCCTGCAATCAGTCCGAGTATCAGTGAAAAAAAGCCTTCTATATATTTCGTAAGGCATCCCCCTCTCTAAATGATAAATCTATTGTAACATAGATCCATGCTTTTGTCAATCAAAAAAGAGCAGCCCTGAAATCAGGACTGCTCTTCATTCGCACGAAATAGATTATTTCATAGCCTCTTCAACAGCAACTGCGCAAGCAACAGTAGCACCAACCATCGGGTTGTTGCCCATGCAATGTCAAAAAAATTTACCGTTACAAGGAGTGACTTGCAATGACGAGAAAAGCCCGTAACTACGCCATTATAACGCATTGCCGAAAATTTATCAAAATCTATTTTGACGGCGTTTTACTCACAAAAATTTATTTTTGGGTGACAAATGGGTGACAAAAATGCTTGACTTTTTCGGGTGTGTAATAAATGAGGGTGATCTTATGGCAGATATCAACGCTCGCAAGCGTGGAAAGAAATGGGAATACTACTTTGAGATAGCCAAAATGGACGGCAAGCGAAAGCGTATCAGCAAGGGCGGTTTCAATACAAAGGCAGAAGCGGTCAGCGAAGGTGTCAAGGCTATGCACGAATACCAGACCGCAGGCACAGTGAACACTCCTTCCGAGCTTTACATGCACGACTACCTCAATTACTGGATCGAGATGTACTGTATCCCGAATCTGAAACCAACGACTGTTGCTAACTATAAAAAGTATATCAGGCTTCATATATCTCCGAAGATCGGCAAGTACCGTCTTGCTACGATCACGGCGGAACAGCTCCAGAAGCTTATAAATGATATGGTCGCTAACGGTTACAGCAAGAATACCGTCATCGGCATCAAGGGTGTGCTGTCAAGCAGTCTGAACTATGCCGTACAGCCGCTTCACTATCTGAAAACCTCGCCTATGGCGTATGTGAAGATACCCAAAGGCTCACGCACCAATTACCGTTCGTCACAGTACAAGCGTGAGGTCATCGAAAAGGATATTATCGACGAGATATTTGTGCGTTTTCCGAAAGGCAGTTCCACCTATCTTCCGCTGATGTTCGCTTATCACTGCGGTATGCGTCTTGGTGAAGCCTTTGCGATCACATGGGATAATGTGAACTTCGCTGACAGGACAGTCACGATCAACAAACAGCTTCAATGGGACTTGGAGAAGAAGTTCTGGTATCTGACTCCGCCGAAGTACAATTCAAGCAGAACGATAGATATAGATGAAACCATCGTGGAACTGCTGAAAGAAATGCAGGAAAAGCAGATACGGGCAAAGGAATATTATGCCGATGAATACTCACTGATATACTACGATGAGGAACTCGGCATCAACGAAAGCACAGGCAACGTGATAGATTTTGTAAACGTATATGAAAACGGCGGCTTCATTCAGCCGAGAACGATACAGCACACAAGTCAGGTCATACACAAGTTCTATCCTGCGTTCACATTCCATTCCCTCCGCCATACACACTGCACCCGTCTGCTTGAAGCAGGGCTTCCTATTAAATATGTACAGGAGAGATTAGGTCACAAAAACATCAGCGTTACCATGGACATCTACAATCATCTGACGCAGAGCCAGGCAGAACTGAGCAAGAGAGCACTGGAAGATGTGTTCAAATAAACATAAAAGAGGATAGCACCATATTGCAGTGCTATCCTCTCTCTACAAGGTGTTGGTGAGCGGAGAATTTCTATAATACTAATTGATTCCGCTTCTACAGAATGCTAAAAATCTGGACAAAAAGAATTTTTTTGAAAAATTAGAGATTTTTCTACAAATTCAAACTTATTTTGCTGCTTCGTAGCTGATTTTTTAGAAAATTTCGAGAAATCTATTGACATCTCATGAGTTTTCGATTATAATAAATATTAGATCATCGTATCGAAAGGAGGAAGAGCTTAAGCTCTGATTAACATTATGCTTGAATTATTTAAGGTTAAAAATTTTATGTCCTTTCGGGAAGAATCATATTTAGATATGAGAGCAACCATTCTTAAACAGCATCCGACACATATAATAGAAACAAAGGAATCTTTCCCTGATGCAAAGAACGGGCTATTGAAAACTGTTGCGATTTACGGTGCTAATGCATCCGGCAAGTCTAATCTGATTTCAGCGTTATATTCAATGAGAATGTTCATATTATCACAGATTTATAATAATTCCCATTCAGATAATGAACCTTTTAGGCTTGAACCTTTTTCACTTTGCAACAAAAACGAAACAACAGAGTTTGAGATTGTGTTCCGTTATAAAGGAAACCGTTATCAATATGGGTTTGAAATAATGATTCCTGATAGCGATGATGAAAAAAGCGTTCAGAAAATTGTAAGTGAATGGTATTATATAGACGAAAACAAAGTGTTTGAGCGCGATTTAAATGATGTTAAATTTGGAACTCAATATGAAAGCACACTTAAGGATTATAAGAAGATCCCTTCGGATCGCATATACATATCTGTTCTTGACTATTTTCTCGATGATTCAAAAAAGAGCATTGTTTCTGATTTGATTACATACTTAAGAAAACACTTTTATGTATTTGCTGTTCCGATTATTGATTTCCCTGTAAAAAGGATGGGGGCATTTTCTTCAATTTCACGCAGGCTTATTGAAGACGAAAAGTACCGTGAAAGAGTCGTTTCCTATTTAAAGCAAATTGATGTTGGAATTAATGATCTCGTTGTTACTGATGACAAAGATTTTAATCCAGAAAGCGGAGATGTTGAAGAACATAAAGTTGTAAAAAGTGTACACGCAATGTTTACTACAGACGGAAACTTAGACGGCTCTACTGAATTTGGATTGTTTAAGGAATCATCTGGAACTCTGCGTTTTCTTGCTTATATACAGCGTATAATCGAAATTCAGGAATCTGGCGGCATATTCATTGTAGATGAACTATCAGATAAGCTCCATCCGTTACTTACTAAATTTATTATTGATATCTTTCAATCAGAGGAAAACCAATCAGCTCAATTGGTTTTTTCAACACACGATGTATTTCAACTGACGAAAGAACAGTTCAGAAGAGACGAAGTTGTATTTGTTGATAAGAATGAAAAAGGTGAATCTACTACTTTTTCTTTGGCACAGCTCAAGGTTAGAGAAGACTCCTCCTTTAGCAAAGACTATATCAATGGTAAATACGGTGCAATTCCGATTTTCAGAGCTGCATTAGAGGATAAAGAATAATGGGCAGGACTTTATTAAGGCAACGAGAAATTGAGCAAAAAGAACTATACATAGGTAAAATACTTATTTTTTGCGAAGGATACACAGAAAAAAATTATTTTGAGTTCTTTAAGAAACTCATCAAAGATAAGTTTTCAAATATTGTAATTGAAACGGAAACGGTTGGATCAAATGCTCGTGCAGTATATAATTATGCAGAATCATTTTTGAAGAACGATCAAAACGTTTCTAAATACGCAGTATATGATAAATATCTTGTGTTTGATTGCGATGCTCCAGATGATATTCTCGATGTTATAGACGATGCCAAATCATCAGCTAATCAATATCAACTGTTGATTTCAAGCTTGCTCTTTGAATGCTGGCTGTTGATGCATATTGAAATACTACCTGCTGCTCCATTAAGAAAAAAGCTATCGGCGATAAACTTACTAAACATCTTGATTTAGATGATTATGAAAATCATAAAGATGATGAGGGAATAATAGCTAAAATAATCAAAGGTCAAGACAATCTTTCAAATGCTATTCAAAACGCACGGGATTTGAGAGAATTATATCAGACTCAAGAAGAAACTATTGAAACTATAATTGATAAATACTTGCCATACAGTGAGGTTTATGAGCTTGTAGAGCAACTTGCTATTGCCGCATCAATATGACACCTTGCAGGCTGATTTTGATTGATTCTATGTTGCCGCTTTTTGTCAAACTTGACAAGAAGGTCAAAATCGGATACAATATGTATAGAAGGTGTATCTCAGCCCTAAATGAGAAGCTTATCAAGAGAGCTTCTCTTGGCTCTAAGCAAGACATTTAAAAGTGAGCGTTTCGCAGCTCTGAGTGCGACCGTAACAAATAATAAACTGCCTGACGGTATCTTCACCTGTCAGGCAGTTTCTGTTTAGTATATAGCAAAGCCTTATACCGCTGTGGCGGTGAGCTTCTCCACATTCTTCGGGTCGGAAAGGTCATAGCCTTCGTATTCGGACAGAAACTTCATCAGAGCTTCGTGCCGAACCTTATATGAACCCAGCTTCAGCACAGGCAGAAGCCCCGTATTGATGAGCTGATAAACATAGGACGGGTTTGTGTGAAGTATCTGCGATACCTCTTTGACTGTGTAAAGAACTTTCTCCATTCTTTTTCCTCCTTTATTTTTCGGAACATAAACAACTTGATAAAATGGCGTGTACACGTGTAAACGGCGCAAATACGCTGGTTTAAGCGTGTACCTATGCCGTGTAAAGTGTCTGACCGCGTGTGTGTTACACGCCGTTTCTGTGGTCACACGCCTGACCTACACGGCAGAAAGCTCGCAGTTACGAGCTTTACACGCCTACACGCCTTAATAGGTACTTGCCTTAAACTTTAACGCAATGCCCTTGAAGCCTCGGACATGACTGCTCCCACTCGGAATATTGAGATCATACTTGATATGATACGTCGCTTCATTCTGCCTGAGCCATGATACAAAAGTCTCACGTTTCAGGGCGGTGAGGGCGTTGTCCTCGCACCAATGGTAATAACTGTCATACAGTGCCGATGAAGCGACCCGCAGATTCTCCCCGTACTGCACCCTGTCCGTATCTTCCAGAAACTCAGTGATATTGCAGTTGTCCTGCATAGTCTCCATGACGTTCTGCCTTGCCTTGTCGGAGATCGTAAAGCGGTAATTGTTGGCAAGAAGTCTCAGAAGCCCGTCATACATCCAGCAGAATATCTTCTCTTTTTCCGCTATAAACTTCTCGGCGATATAGGGGTCGATGATTCGCTTTTCGGGCGGCGGCAAGGTGGTGAGGATAATCATTCGACGTGAAAAGCCCTTGCTCTTGTCATACAGCGTTTTGGGACTGCCGTTGCCGAAGCACAAGAGCCTTGTAAATAGGAGTGCCTGCTCGCTCTGCTTGCCCTTTGCTTCAACGTCTATCGGTGTCTCGGCGGTGACGAGGTTCTTGATATAGCCTGTTGAGGACAGTGCCTGCATTTGCATATCATCATCGACCATCAGCAGGCGGTCTTTGAGATTGTAGCGGAAAAAGCGGTCATTCTCGATGCGGTGGACATTCCCCGTCAGCATATTGTCCATGAATATCTCACGAAGAACGATGCCGATACGGCTCTTTCCCTCACCGCCCTGACCTATAAGAAACATCATCTTCTGCCCTTTGGTGGACGGTATCAGCAGATAGCCGAGATATTCCTGCAAGGTGGTCACATCTTCGGGGGTGAGCAGTTCCATGAGGAATGTCAGGAACCTTTCGGGATAATACGCACCGTTGCGGATATTCGGGTCATAGCAGATGTTCAGGCGGTTTTGGCAGAACTCCTTTCGTGGATAAAAGTTGCCATTCAGGTCGAGCTTTCCATTCTGCACATGGATAAAGTTGAGGTCAGGGTTAAGCGGTGCGCTGTATGTGCCCTATCCACACGCCCTGACGGAGCATACGATAGACCTCCGCCCCAAGTGCGTTCTCGTCCACCAGTCCGTCATAGTCGAAAAACCGTCCGCCAATGCACTTCATGGGGTGCTTCTGCGTGAACAGCTTGCAGAATTTCAGCTCGTTGACCGTAGTTTTATCGAGCATCCAGTCGGGCAGCTCACGCTCTTTTTTAGGGGTAGATCCACTATTCTCCCCATTCTTCGACACATCGCTTGTATTCTCGTTCAATCCTGTCTACCTCCAGTTTTATTTCTGCCTGTTGCTCCTTGTCGAAACGGTTGAATGCTTCAAGCATATACTCCGCATAGCCGATATTCTGCAAAGCGTATACAAACCGCCTGTCCGTTTCCTCATCGGGAGAAGTCGGAACATAAAGCATTTTGTACTTGTCCAGCAGAGTAAAGTATCTCAGCAGAACATCATACATATGCTCCACCCTTGCTTTCTCTGCCTTACACTCGGCGATCTCCCTGCGCCGTCTGTTGACTTTCTCCATATCGGGCGGCTTGTCCAAATCCAGACCAAGACCGAAATCGCTGTTGATCTGCTTGACGGCTTCGATCGGTTTCAACCCGAAAAGCTCCTGCACCAGCTTGATAACATCGCCGTGAGCCTGACAGCCAAAGCAGTAGTAGTGATCTTCATAGAGCTTGCAGGACGGGTGACGCTCCCTGTGGAATGGGCAGAGAGCCATGTTTCCTCGGTAGCCATGTTTCCTCGGTGTACCTCTACACCGTAACTGCGAGCTGCCGTCGGCACATCGACAAGCTCTTTTATATCGTCGAAAATAGTCATTTCGTGACCTCCTAACTCTTGAATTTGATATAGCTTTGTGCTATAATTATATTGGAATATTATAGAAAGGAGCTGCCGTATGAACTGTGATATCAAAACCGTGATCGCCATTTTGTATAAACAGCTTGTATCATCGTCTGTGGGCACCTATCAGGCATTGGTGGATATGCTGTTCAAGTCCTATTTTAACGATCCGACCAGTCCGGAATATGACCGTTCAGAACCGTCAAAGCTGAATAAAGGCACTCGCACGTTATCCTCTAATATCACGGATTTTTATGTGCGAAAGGATAAGTCTGTACTGCTCGGTGATATTAAAGGTATGCTGAAATACATCCTCGACAAGCCGCAGCTCCACGTTTCGTTCTTTGACCTTATCATCAATGATCCGCTTATTCATCAATGATCCGCTTATATCCAAACCCTATAAAAAGCAGTTTGCTTTGAATAATACCCGTGAATACTCCGATGATGAACATCTTGCGGAAGTGTTCTATACTGCTGTGACCATTGCCGCATACCGTCCGTATTATAAGGCTGATAAGAACTGGTATGCGGACTACTACTATGATCCGAACAGCAACTCAGAAGGTCTGTTTTCCAAAGCTAAACCTAAAGCTCCGCCAAAATATTTTACTGGACGTGAAAAGGAGCTTGACGAGCTACACACGCTGGTACAGAACGAAGGCAAGGTGTTTCTGACAGGCGTTGCAGGTGTCGGCAAGAGCGAGCTTGTCCGCACTTATGCGCAAAAGTATGCTTCGGAATATGCCCATATCGGAATTTATCCGCAGTGACATTGAAGCTCTCTATGAAGAAAACCTTGAACTTCTGTCGGCATTTGGTAAAAATCTCCTGCTCATCATCGACAACTATAATGTTCCTGCCGATCGTGACTCAAAACTGCCTGACCTTCTTGAATTGGAATGTGATGTTATTTTCATTTCCTATTCTCACTATGACGATGATTTTACTGTATATGACCTGACAGAGTTCAGGACATTCCGTGAATCATATGATCTGATAAAGCAGTTTTATCCGTTTGATGAGAATGATCCTGATGTAAAACTCAAAATGCACCGTCTTGCGTTGATAACAGATAAATATCCGTTTTCATTGGAGCTGTGTGCCCGTTCCATGAAAAGAGGAACCGACACGCCCGATACCTGTGCAGATGCCCTTGTAGGAGGAATCAAGAATATGAAAGCAAGAATCCCTGCTAATAAAGACCGTAAGCCTAAGACCGACACACACTATCGTCACATTGAAAGCCTGTTCAGAAAGGCAGACCTCACTGTTACCGATAAATATGTTCTGTCATATATGCGTTTCATGCCCGAATCGGGTGTTCCGAAAATGTTGTTTCAGAAATTGACAAGGCTTATTGATTTCACAGAGATCGACAAGCTGATCGACCTCGGCTTTATCCATGATAACTCTGACGGTACGATCTCCATAACCTCTATTGTGCGCAAGCTCGTTGAAGCCGATTATAAGATCAACCCCGAAGAAATGCTTGCGTTCGGTGAGACTTTGTTCTCTACGGATACAAGCGAAGCTCCCAAAGAAGTACTTGCTGAGATTGCTGATAGAATTTCACCCTTGAAATATCTAACAATGATCGAAAGTGATATTTTTGTTGCATATCATCTGCTGTTTCAGTTTTACTTCAAGATCGAAAGCAATTTCAGCACAGATATGGCTATGAGCTGCTTGGCTATGAACTATAACAAGAACATTTTCAAACACCGCCTGCTGTATCAGGCGGACAAGGCTCAGTTTTTTGAGCGTTTCAAGGACAGCGAAAACTTTGATCTTATCAAGCAGACTCTTGAAAAAACAGAGACCAATCCTCGCTGGCACGCTCATGAGGACGGCAAGGAGCCGTCCTCGGATCCGCTTATCAGATCATTCATTGTATCGGAGGAAGATGATGCTGAGATTTTCGGCTTGAATGACGAGTGATCAGATAAAATCAAACAATCTCAGCAGCACATCTATCACTACCGCAACAGGTGCTGCATAGTACAAAACATCGCCAATTGTTCTGACGGTGCAGAAACGCTTCACCGACTCACTTATACGCTTTGATGCTTTTTCGGCGGCTTCGGTCGCCGATCTTACTTTGCCTGCACAGGCGGTAATATCCTTCTCCATCTGATCGCTGTTTGCCTGCACATACTGCATCAGCTCGTTGATGGCTGCTTTCTCCTGCGCCTTGACCTGATGATAGATGTTGTAAATGCTGTCAGAGACCTCTGTCCTGACGCTTTTTGCGTACTGCTCTTGCAGGCTCAGGTTCTGCATCTGATGTTCTGACAACCTTTGTATTTCGGCGTTTATAGCTGTCGAATAGTTCTTCAAAATTTGGCACATCTTTAGCGTTGCCGTCACCAGAAGTAGAACCCTCTCGTCCCTCTGAGCGTCCACCGAGGATACTCCGATCTCCTCCGCCATTTCCCGAACTCTCGTTTCTATTGCGTTCAGTTCCGGAAGCGGTGTTTCCTGCTTGTGCGGTTTCTGAGATTCCATTACTGCTGCCACCTGCCTCTGTGCTTTGAGCGAGCGTTCGTACTCCCTGTGGATACGCTCCGCTTCTTTTATCATCTGTTCCCGTGTAAAGACCGCCGTTTGCTGTTTGGATTCTGTCTGCGGTTCTTGTGTTGGCTGCTGTGAAGGCTTCGGCTCTGTCGGCTTCACGTCCTCGTTGATTCTTTCCAAGCTCATAATTTATCCCCTTTACTGTATATTTATCACCCAGCTTACTGCCCCTGACCGAGACAAGTTTACCGCTTTTGTCGGTATAGTTCGGGTGACGGTAGGATATGGTGTTGCCCTTGACACGGCACTCCACATGATAATGCTTCATGAGGGCATTCACCACATCTTCTAAAGTCTTGTTGTTCGGATCTGCACATTCAATTCTGATGACTTCCCGAAGTTCATCTTTGAATGTTTCCTTGCCTTTGGCTTTCATCTGCTTTTCGGCAAGCGTCTCCTTGTCGGGGCTGTCATCAAGATCGTGATTATAATATTCTTCACGCATCGAATGGACAAGTCCACGTTTCTGACACTGCTCGCCCAGGTACTCACACATATTATAAAGGTCTCTCTCGTTGCGGCGAAACGCCTTGCCCGTGACGGTGTGGCAGTTGCCTATAAGAAAATGTGCGTGAGGGTGGGACTTGTCGATATGGACAGCAAACAGCACTTCGTAGCCCTGAAAGAACTTCTCAGCAAAGTCTTTCGCTATCCTGAACACTTCCTCGTTGGTTAGCTTATCTCTGTCCTCCGGCGAGAACGAAATAGAGATCTGATAAGAGAGGTTTGCATTGCCGGAATTACGCTTACCGAACAGCTTTCTCGTCATCATAACATCTCTCGGAAAATTATCACGATCACAGTTAATGCCCCAATATAAATTCGGGGCTGTTTTTATAACTCCGTCCTTGATTTGCTGAGGTAACTTTCCCAAAATGTAGTGCGCCGTGCGCTCCACCGCCACTTTGGATTTGCAGGGGTTGTAATTGACTTTCACGTTGCCGAACATTATTTACTGCCCTTGATGCTGAACTTCGGGTCATTCAGGAAATCGGAAAGCTGCCCCATAACTCTGTCATTGGTCTTCCGGATAGCTTTGATCTCCGCACGAACACGATACTCCTGTCCGATGTTTGAGAAGTAGGCAAGCTGATTAAGGTTCGTACCGATCTTCCTGATCTCATGGACGATAGGTGCGATGCTCTTCTCAATGGAATATACACGCACCTCACTGTTGCGGATAGCCTGCATCAGATAGTCGGTCTTACTCAGACCGCTCGCTTCATGCTTGGTGTTCCATAGCTGAAGCTCCTCATCAGTCAGTTTCAGACTGATCGAGTGATAGCGCCTGCGATTTGGCATAGTCGCTCCTTTCTGCCGCTGTGCGGCTCTTTGGGGAAGGTCTCGGAGGGGGAACCTCTCTGAGCTGGGAGACCAATGTGTCACTACATTGGTACTACCAGCCCGGCGCAATCCCACGACGGGCGTGGTCTTGTTCCTGCAAGACTTTCGATCTTAAGTATCGAATTTGAGCCTCGCCCAACTGGCGTTAGGCGCTCGATCCTGCAAATTCCTCTGTGATATTTGCAGGATTTCTCTTTTCGCATAAAATGCTATAGCATCAATCTCAAATTGATGCGGGCATTCTTTGCGGTTCGCCCTCGATTTTCCCCTGTCTATTGGTTTGTTGCTTTTGCTGTAATACTTCGCTATATATTCGGCGGTAAAGCTGTTTCAAGCAATATCAACCGCCGATAAAATCGAAATCAATACCGGAATAATCGTCATTTTCGCTGTTGTCAGCATTCTCAAAGCCCTCCGTGGCGCTCGGATTGCCGTCCTCGGCATATCCTCTGCTGTTCTCCGTTCCTACGGGGACAGCCTGAATTGGTGCTGTCCGCATAGGGTAGCCCATGTTCAGGCTCAGCATCAGACTTGCAAGGAACTTCGGCATTTCGGCAATGAATGCCTTGCCGACCTCGCTGACGATCTGCTCCACGAAACGCTCCTCACGCTGACGGGTCTCGAAGTACGGATCCTCAGCAAGTCTCCCCATACGGTCAAAGTAGTCATTGACCGCTGTGATCGCTGCAACATTGGTGGACTTGATCTTGTCCTTGTCGTAATTGTGGAGGTAACCCCACGCCTTTGCGTGTTCGGGGTTGTCCATGTTGAAGCGAAAACAGGTAGTCAGAACCTTGCTCATTTCTTCTCCTCCTTTTTAAGCTGTGCAACTGCGAAAAACTCATAGCCTTTAGCAGAAGCACAAATATCTCCAATGATAGTCACCCTGTCCTTATCATAGTTTCCGAAATTCTCAATGAGTTTTCCACCGCCGCCCGTGATGTAAAGGCGCATCATCTTCGGGTCATATTCGTACTTACGGAGCAGAGCGAAAATGCTCTCGGCATACTCGGAAATCGCCTGACGGAGAACCTCGGCGTACTCGCTGTCAATGTCGGCTGTTCCGTAGCGGATCATGCTCTGAATAATCGTCTCGTCCACGGTGACACCCAGCTTGTTCATCATCGCATTGGATGCAGCCTTTACACACTGATTCACACCCATTTTCTCGGTGTAGGTCTTGGTGTTGATAACCTTGCGGTTGCTGACAAAAATTATGTTGACCGTTCCGTTGCCGATATCAGCGATCATGCTCAGACCTGTCATTTCGTTCAGCTTCTCCACCACGGCAGCATAGCCCTGCGGATACACATAGCACCCAATAATGCGGACGGAGTAGAGCTTGTCCTCGTATTTGAAATCCACGCTCTCCCTCTGGAGCATATACTGACGGAAACTCTCACGCTGTCTGCCTACCCAGGTGATCGGCAGTCCAACTGCGAGATAGACCTTAGCCGATGTGATGCTCACACGGTTCAGCTCACGGGCGATACCCATAAGCGTGAACAGGTAGTTGTCCTCGTCCTGCCACTTGTCGGCAAGATATTCCTTGTGTCCTTCACCGATCTGGTAGTAGCTCCCCTCAAAGAAAAGAGTGTTCTTTGTAAAGGTAGGTGCTGCATCGAGCTTGGTGATGCCTGTTGGCGTTACCGTGTTTGCGGTCTTGATATTCCCATAACCGTGGTCAATACCTACGATCAGGAAGTCGTTGTAGTGTTTCATTGGTATTCCTCCAATCTTTTTATTCAGTCATTCGGATAGCAGTGCGCTGTCCGTCTGCTGTGATTTCAGTATAGCAGATATTTCATGCCTTGTGGTTGGCAGGATGTTGGCGAGATGTTGGGTATCCGCCCAATAACCCCGCGCCATGCCGAATTGAAGAAACCATGGTAAAATAAACTCCGAATAGAAATACTCCAATGAAGTGAAACAGAGTCCAAT
>CACYWT010000083.1 GCA_902778175.1 uncultured Ruminococcus sp.
TTACTGTATCTGTAATAATTATAGATGAATCAATAATCAAGCTCAATATGTATTTTATTGTATGTCACATAATGACACGGCTCATGTAGGTTTACGATTGAAATGTAACATTCAAAAAAGACAAATAGGAAGAACCTGTGTTACAGTTAATTTACCACAACAAGCAATAACAAAGGAGATTCTATTTGCTATGAATACTGTAACACAAAAGATGAAGTTTCGTCAATCCCTGATTAAGGCAATTTGATAAGTGCTTTGTCAGGTTAAAACATTTCGTTATATTGTAACATATTTTTGAACTATTATCAATATATTATGACTATTTTATTATCTTAATCTGTGAAAATGCGGTTATAATATAGTATAGTCTGAAACATTCCTTGCAAAGTCCAATTTCTGAATACACAAAAAATGTCCGCTTGTGTGGCTTTGCCACACCCGGACAACTGAAAAATGGTTTTCGATTGTTGATCATTCGGTTATCATGGAACAATAACACTGAATAATTTGATATATTGTAACCCCTCAATCTTTCGGCAATGCAAAAAAATCAAAGCTCCCGCGGCGTTCAAAACCACGGGAGCATTCGATTCTTCCGGAAAAATATTTCATTCAGGATTCAAGGCTTTTCCTCAGAAGATCGCGTCCTTTTGAAAGACGGCTTTTTACAGTGCCTTCGGGTATGCTCAGAATAGACGTTATCTCCTTGACCGAAAAATCCTCTATGTAATATAGCACAATAACCTCCCGAAGCTTAACGGGAAGTTTTTCAAGCGCTATTTTTACATCCACATTGACGTCGGCCGATGGCTCTGACGCTTCCGGATAATCGCTTATATCAATGAAGCGTTTGTTATGGTTGAGCTGTTTATTACAGACGTTTATAAGAATACGCACAAGCCATGTTTTGAAAAACTCTTCTTTTTTCAGTGTGCCCAGCTTTTCGTAAGCAGTGAGGATCGCTGTTTGCACAGCGTCCTCACAGTCACTCTCATTTTTCAGCATAGACATGGATACCCTGTAAAGCGTTCTTTCGCTTTCGAGAACAAGTTTTGTAAAAGTTTCCTTTGTCATGCCGATTACCTCACTTTTTCACCTTCAGCATATAATTCTGGTACGAATCATTCGGCTCATCTACTGCTGAGAGCAGGAAATAAACATTATCATCTATCTCGTTACTTCCGTCGACGGTTTCTAAGATGAAGCCTGACTTTAATGTTACGGTCTCACCCTTTTTGATCTTAACAGTATTATTTACAGCAATGTTGTTATCAATCCATGTGCCATATATTATATACGCTTCGGAATAATCCTCATCAAAGTTACCAATGTAACAGCGTTTCTCATCATCTATGATCGCAACATCAAAGCCGAATACATCATAAAGGTTATCAATGTCCTCTTCAGCAGTCAGCTCAATATCCGCAACATAGAAATTTCTGTTACCTGTATGTTGTTCAATTTTACCGAGATGTTCTTCATCACCCTCATCGTATGTTTGGAATTCATGTGTACGAATAAGTGAGCCGTCCGAATTGAAGTGATCGTAATATACGTTTTTGCCGGTAGTAGAGTCAAATTCAGCTATATCAAGACCGTCAGCATTATCACGTTTTTCAAGAGATACTACCTTTGCCGTGAGCTTGACAGCTTTCTGTCCGTAATCCGCAGTATTGAACTCCATGCTTTCACCGATACCTACTTTTTTAACTCTGTTGTCAAAGTAATCTGAAACAAGCCTCATATGGTTATTATAGTAATACTCTAAGATAGCGCCGCGCTTCTCACCGTTATAATCTTCATCTTCATCTTCATCATAGCTTGTTTTTTCGGCAGGCTTTAAACCGAGGTTTTCAGTGATTTTTACAAGCTCGTCATGGTCTGAGCCGCTGCATTGTACAACAAGGTTTTCTTTGTCAAAGTACTTGTACGAAGAATAATACAGCCTGTCTGAATTCTCTGCTTCCTTGATGGTCACATACACCACTTTATGTCCGTCGATCTCGGTTTCGGATGATTCTATTACATTCAGAAGGTCTATATTAAAGCCTTTTGCTTCATGAATATATGAGTGAAAATAATCATCAAAGTTTCCAATATCCTTTTGATAGCTGAATTCATAATTACCGAACATTTTTCCTTCGGCATACTTTTCAGGCATATAGCCGAAGTCCAGCATAAATCTTTCTTCGCTGTTTTCTGCGTCAGAGACACTGCTCTCGACCGTGACGTTCAGACCATATGTTCCCTTTTTCGTTGCCGTCAGTCCAAAGAAATCAGTTGCCGCTGCTGCTACTGCAAAGGTACCGACGACAGCTATTGCTGCACAGGCTGCCGCGATTCGTATTATTGTTCTGTGTTTTCTGTAACGGATTGTTTTACTTTCTTCAAGACCTTCAAGTGTGCTGACTACAGCATTGTGAAAGCTTTCAGGCGGCTCGTGATATATTTTCTTTAAATTTTCATTATCAAGGTTTTTCATAACAACCTCTCCTTTCGTTTTGTTCATTAATTAGATATCCCAAGACACTGTTTGGTTCATTTTTTTTTATTTTACTATATATTATATCAAAAAAGCTGACTATATGAAAATCTCCAACGATCAGGTGTTATAACCGCAAAGTATGTCCCCCGAGTCTCGCCTGCCGGCTCGGTCGGTGCTTCTGCTTCGCAGAGGTGTCCACTGGACACCCGCACCCTCTAAGGAGTAAAAATCTCCCACTGAACGACAGCAAGCCTACGGCTTGCCTTTGCTTGTTGAAAGCAAAGCTTTTAAGAAATTCTGAAATTGCCTGATATAATTTTCCTGTTATTTTTTGTTTTTTTATTGTTCATTATGTGTTATAATGTAGAGTGTCAAGGGGCAGATATACCCCTGCAAGACCCATATGGTGAGATATCAAATAAAGGCAACACTGCTGGGAGACCGCCTTGCGGCTTAGCGCCACATCTGTTGCGCCCGAAGGAAGTGCCCTTGGGGTACTCTTTTTCCGTCATTCTGCACAAAACTCGCTTGATAACCGTCAGGTTAAAGGCGCTCGTTTTGCACATTCTGACAAAAAATAGACAGCGCATCTGCGGCACTATCTTTGTGCGGTATTGCCTAAACAAAAAGAAAGGAAATGAAACATGAAAAAGAAAGTAATATCACTTATTCTTTCGGTACTTATGCTTTCAATGGCGTTCAATGTTCAAGTAAGTGCCGTGCCGGAATCACCGGAACAGTATTTATCCTCCATGACTACAGAGGATAAGATCAGCCAGATGATAATGCCTGTTTTCCGCAGCACTGTGAACGGAGAAGGCAAGCGCGTCAATCTTACCGAAATTACGGAAGATATCGAAAATTCACTCAAAAAACACAGCTTCAGCGGCGTTATTCTTATGGGTCAGAATACACCGACAAATGAAGGTTCAGTCCGTCTGATCGACGCTATGCAGAAGGCGAATGCCGAGGGCGGCAGCCGTCCGCAGCTTATCATATCTATAGATCAGGAAGGCGGTAATGTTTCCCGTCTGGGACAGGGCTGTGTTACGCCGGGCAATATGGCGCTTGGCGCTGCAAATGACATTGAGCTCACGAAAGAGGATGCGTCAGTAATGGCGGGGGAGCTTAAAGCGCTCGGTATAAATGCCGATTTTGCTCCTGTTGTTGATGTAAACAACAACCCCTCCAATCCTATCATCGGGATCAGGTCTTTTTCTGATGATCCGCAGATCGTTGCTGCTCACGGCGCAGCTTTTGTTGAAACGCTGAACAAGAATGGCATCATTTCAACACTCAAGCATTTTCCCGGTCACGGCGACACCGATACCGACAGCCATACAGGACTTCCCTGCATAAACAAGAGCTACGACGAAATAAAGCAGAATGAGCTTATCCCGTTCCAGGCTTGTATAGACGCCGGCTCTCAGATGATAATGACGGCGCATATACAGTATCCTGAGATCGAAAAGAATACATATAAATCGGTTCTGACGGGCGAGAATATCTATCTTCCGGCAACGCTTTCAAAAACCATTATCACGGATATTCTCAGGGACGATATGGGTTTTGACGGTGTTGTTGTTACAGACGCAATGGAAATGGACGCCATAACCAAGCATTTTGACAGATTTGACGCCGCTAAGCTGGCGATCGAAGCCGGTGTGGATATCCTGCTGATGCCCTATGATCCGTCAACGAAAACAGACTTTGAGAAAATGGACAGCTACATTTCCACTCTTGCTGAGATGGCTGACAACGGCGAGATCTCTATGGAAAAGATAGACGCTGCCGTATCAAGGATACTCAGACTGAAGGAAAACAACGGTCTGTTTGCTCCGTATGACGGCTCTGATATTGAAAGCCGTGTTGAATATGCCGTTGATCACGTCGGCACAAAGGAAAATCACGACAAGGAATGGGAGATCACCAAAAATACAATTACCCTTGTCAAAAACGATGACGATACTCTGCCGCTTACAAAGCCCGATCAGAAAACCGTCGTCCTTGTGCCTTATGACGATGAAACCATTCCGATGAACTATGCTGTCAGAAAGCTCACTCAGGAAGGCAAGCTTCCCGAAGGTACGGTTTTTGAAGCATATTCTTACCGCTACAAAACGCTGGAGGATATGATGCCCCTGACGGAAGGCGCAGATAATGTTATCTTCCTTTCCGAGATATACAGTGCATCTGCCCTGAGGGGAGATATCGCAAAAATGGGAGATGCCATCTGCGATTCGATACACGAAAGAGGCGGCAAATTCATTGTAATGTCCGTTAATCTGCCCTATGACGTCGCACGTTTTCAGAATGCAGACGCTATAATGATCGCATATCTTGCAGTTTCAATGCCTGTCGATCCCGAGGATAAGGTAAAGGAAATGCAAAAATACGGTCCGAATATGCCGGTAGCTCTCTATATGATGTTCAGCGAGGACGACGCTCCCACAGCAAAGCTCCCGGTCAATATTCCCAAGCTTGACGAGAATTATAAATATACAGATGATATTCTCTATGAAAGAGGTTTCGGACTGACATATTCGCTTGATCCCACAGGAGTATTTTCCTCCGAATATAAGTCCTCGCCGTTTTATAAGAAGCTGATGTCAGCTCTTGAAAACAACAAGGACAAGACTACAATGGAAAAGGCTGTTGCGGCTGCTCTTTCTCAGGAGGGCTATCAGAATTATGCTATCGAAGGAGCAGATATGGCTCAGGCAAAGGCAAAGGGTCTTATCTGGACAGGCAAAGAGCAGAGAATGAATGGCAATGGAACAGGTAATACGGAGTATACACGCTGGGCTGAAAGCTGCATTATGGACAGATCCGGAGGCACTCTTTATGCTGATTATGACTGGTGCGCTATTTTTGCAAGCTGGTGTATGTATCAGGCAGGCTATTACAATGAGCAGCAGCTTAAAAAGTACTACTATTCATATTGCGCAGACCCGCGGATAGAATATGATGCTGATGCGTGGATCGAGGCTTTCTGTCTTGAGCAGGAAAGAGTATGGTATACCCCAGCTGCCGCTAAAAAGCTTGAAGCATACAGCTGGAATACCTACTATAACACAGAAACAGACCCGTTTGATATTCCGTATAAACCCGGAGGACTTATCTTCTTCACATGGGACGGCAGCGGAAGGTATTTCAATCATGTTGCAATGGTAGTCAGCTATGATGAGGATACCCATGTTCTGACTTATATCAACGGAAATACAGACGGTCAGGTCATTACAAGAATGATGGATCTGGATAATGAGGAAGAATTCTACGGCAAGCCTCTTTTAAAGAACAGCGGCAGAATAATGGCTTACGGAGAATACGACGAGATAAAGCCCCTTGAGCAAAAGGAGATAACAGCGGATACAGCTGAGATCATCTGGGATGTTGATTCCGATTCCGGAATATCCATACAGACAAATTCAAATTCAAAGATAGTTTCTGTTTCGGTTGACGGAGTTTATCTTGGATCTAATATTGAAAGCAATATGATAATGCATGAGGGCAAGGTGTCTGTCGGCAAATCAGAGATTGCGGCTCTTTCTCACGGAAGGCATGAAATGCAGCTTGCCTTTGATGACGGAGTTCTGACGGTTTCGCTCAAGGTAGTGGAAATGAAGGATATCATTGCAGAACATACGAGCATTACATGGGACAGAAGCGGCGATGATATCATAATAAGGACAAATTCCGAGTCCGATACTGTTGCAGTCCGCATAGACGGCGGTCTTGCCGGAACAGAGGAAACAGACGGAGTTTCAATCGAAAACGGAACAGTTACCCTGTCGTCAGAATTTGCGAACTCGGTTCTTGCAGACGGAGAAAATACCGTAAAGCTTATATTTGATGACGGCGAGACCGAGATCTCTGTATTCGTAACAAATGAAACTCAGAATGAGATCATTGCAGAGCATACGAGCATTACATGGGACAGAAGCGGCGATGATATCATAATAAGGACAAATTCCGAGTCCGATACTGTTACAGTCCGCATAGACGGCGGTCTTGCCGGAACGGAGGAAACAGACGGAGTTTCAATCGAAAACGGAACAGTTACCCTGTCGTCAGAATTTGCGAACTCGGTTCTTGCAGACGGAGGAAACACCGTAAAGCTTATATTTGCTGACGGCGAGATCGAGATATCCGTATTTGTGACCAATGAAAAGAACGAAGAGAATCCTGACGGGAAATCAGACGGTTCAAAAGATAAAGAACCCGATGTGAAGTCGGGTGATGGTGATACCCCGAATACAGATGATGAAGATACACCCCGGAACACAGATGAAGGCGATACACCTCAGAACACAGACGAAGGTGATACACCTCAGAACACAGATGAAGGCGATACACCCCGGAATACAGACGAAGGAAATACGCCTGAAACAGGTGAATCTTATCCCATAGCTGTTTTAGCAGTGTTCACAGCGGCTCTCTTCGCTATTGTTGTATCATCAAGAAAAAAGACAGGAAAGACAAATTGATATTGCCTGTACTTTTTGATTGATAAGTCGATATCACAAAAATAAAACAGCAGGACACTTATTAGTGGTAGGTGTCCTGCTGATTTTTTATTCTATAACAGACTCATCATTCAGTCTGTCTGTATCGTCACAGAAAAGCATTGTTTCGACGCTATTTGTACTTATTGAAAATAAAACAGAGGCTCTGATCCAAAGACAGAGCCTCTGTGAAGATATGAGATTATCCGCGCTTTTTGTTAAGAGCAAATGCAGAAACAGCAATACCAGCGGAAACCAGCGCCATCAGCAGCATGACGATCGCAGTGGTATCGGTATAGCCGGTCTTGGGGGAATCGAAGCCATTGTCGGTCTGATCCGGGGTAATATTTGAAGGCTCGTTATTTTCCTCGTTCGGATCATCAGTCGGTTCATCAGTCGGTTCATCAGTCGGTTCATCGGTCGGTTCGTCGGTCGGTTCGTCAGCCGGATCATCGGTCGGATCATCAGTCGGATCGTCAGCCGGATCCTCGTTTTCGTTTTTAGTTACATATGCATCAATATCAAACGGATCGATCGAGGTTATCTCGGTAGTACCGTTGATATCATTGTATACGATCACCCTATAGAGGTTTGTTACGGGTTCGGCAGTAACAAAAGTGCCATATGCAAGTATGCAGTAGTTGGTGCCTGCAACGGTCTGTGTGCCGAGAACAGCGATGGGGGAAAGAGTAAGTCCTACGTTGTTATCAAGAGCCTCCTGTACGTTCTCAGGAACGGGAGCAGCAGTTTCTTTTACAGTGGAATACCATCCTCCGGAGGAGTTGTCGTCAATATTATCCTTTACCTTTACATCGGATATATCAATGTCAGCAATATTGACCAGTTCGGCGTTGCCCTGCAGATCAGCAAATACGGTCACAACAGCCCAGCTTGACTGAGCGCCGGGATATACCGGAGTGACGATGCACAGAAAAGCATATTTAGTGCCTGCAACGACCTGACTG
>CACYWT010000084.1 GCA_902778175.1 uncultured Ruminococcus sp.
CGGTATGCTGTACGGCGATACCCTCAGTGATGATAAATTCTCCGGCTATGAATTTGACTATATCATTTCCAATCCGCCTTTCGGCATTGATTGGAAACGAGAAAAAACCGAAGTCGAAGCCGAAGCCAAAAAAGGCTATGACGGCAGATTCGGTCCGGGACTTCCTGCTATTTCTGACGGACAAATGCTCTTTATGCTCAACGGCATCAAAAAACTGAAAAAAGGCAGTGGACGAATGGCTATCATTCAGAACGGCTCGTCCCTGTTTACAGGTGACGCAGGAAGCGGTGCTTCCGAGATACGCCGTTATGTGTTGGAGGGCGATATGGTTGAAGCCATTATCCAGATGCCCACAGACCTGTTTTACAACACAGGCATTTCTACATATATATGGGTGCTGACAAAGGGCAAGCCTGCCGCCCGTCTTGGCAAGGTACAGCTCATAGACGCTTCAAAATGCTTTGTCAAACGCAGAAAAAATATCGGCAACAAGCGTGTTGACCTTGATGACAACTGTATCGCTCTGATAATGAAAGCCTATATTGATTTTGCAGATGATGAATACACAGAAAACGGTCTTTCCGTTGAATCAAAGATATTTGAAAATGAATACTTCGGCTTTACAAAGGTGACGGTAGAGACCGCCCAGACCGACGAAAACGGAACGCCTGTTCTGAAAAAGGGCAAAATGCAGCCTGTCAAGGGTGCAAGCGACAGCGAGATCATTCCCCTCGGAGACGATATTGACGAATATATGGAAAAGAACGTTCTCCCCTACAATCCCCTTGCTTTCCTCGACCGCAAGAAAGACAAGATCGGTTATGAAATACCGTTCACACGGCTTTTCTACCGCTTTACCGCTCCGCAGTCCTCGGAGGACATCTTTGCGGACATCAAGGCTTTAGAAGCGGAAGAAACGGAGCTTATGAAGGAGCTGTTTGGACAATGAGCAATGAGCAATTAGCAATGAGCAATGAGCAAATAGCAATTAGCAATGAACCGCAAACGAGACAAATGAAAGACAGCGGGGTTGAGTGGATCGGGGAAATACCTGCACAGTGGGATGTTTCAACTATCAATTCACTATACACTCTAAGAAATCAGAAAGTAAGCGACCGTGATTATACGCCGCTTTCTGTCACAATGAAAGGCATTGTTCCTCAACTTGAAACAGCAGCTAAGACCGATGCACACGATGACAGAAAACTTGTTAAGAAGGGCGATTTTGCAATCAATAGTCGTTCTGACCGTCGGGGATCGTGTGGAATATCTAATTATGACGGTTCTGTATCGCTAATCAATACTGTATTAACTCCTCGTGGAGAAATGCACCCCGTTTATTATAATTGGCTCTTTCACTCGGCAAGATTTGCAGATGAGTTTTATCGTTGGGGACACGGTATTGTTGATGATTTATGGACTACTCGTTGGCAGGAAATGCGAAATATTACAATTCCTGTTCCTGAATATGCAGTACAACAAATAATTGCTGACCACCTCGACCGGAAATGCACACAGATAGACACACTTATTGCCAATCAGCAGCAGCAGATAGAAAAGCTGAAAGCCTACAAGCAGAGCGTTATTACCGAAACTGTCACAAAGGGACTTGATCCTGATGTGGCTATGAAGGATAGCGGGGTTGAGTGGATAGGGGAGATACCGGAGCATTGGGAAGTCGTAAGAATAAAAAATATCTGTAGCTTTAATCCTTCAAGCAGAAAAACATATTCTGATAGCGATATTGTTTCCTATGCTCCTATGGAGTGTGTAAGAACAGGTCAATTATTACACAAGGAAATACAAATCAAAAACATAAGCAGTGGATTAACATACTTTGAGGAAAATGATATTATTATGGCAAAAGTAACGCCGTGTTTTGAAAATGGAAATATCGCAATAGCTACTGAGTTAACAAATGGTATTGCATTTGGTAGTTCAGAATTGTTCGTTTTTCGGGCAAGGTCTGAAATTCGTCATTTCTTGTTTTATTTTTTACAGAACGATGTTTTTAAGAATTATGCAGCAGCTACAATGACAGGCACAGGAGGGTTAAAAAGAGTTTCGCCGGGCTTTGTAAATAATTTCCATTTAGCTTTACCTTCAAAAGATGAAAGAAATCAAATAGTTGAATATCTCAATGAAAAATGTGGACAGATAGATCGCCTTATAGCTATCAAACAGCAGAAAATTGAAAGAATTCAGCAATACAAGAAATCTGTTATATATGAATATGTTACAGGTAAACGGGAGGTGTAATTGTGGACAAAAAGGAAAAACGCTTTGAAGCTGATATTGAATCGTTCTTTCTGTCAGAGCAGGGCGGTTATGTTTCTCTGAAAAGCAATCAATTTGATCTTGATAAATGTATCTGTATGGATGTGCTGTGCAGATTTATTGAGCAGACACAGCCCAAAGCGTGGCAGAAGTATCAGCAGTATTACGGAGCTAATGCACAGGAAAAGCTGTACCACCGTTTAGAAAAGTGCATCAGCGAACAGGGACTTATTTATGTTCTTCGTCACGGTATTGATGATTTGGGCATAAAGCTGAAAGTCTGTTATTTCAAGCCTGAATCAACTCTGAATGATACTGATGTCGAGCATTATAACGCTAATGTTCTTGGCTGTACAAGGCAGTTCCGCTACTCACCGCACAACACCAATACGATTGATATGGTGCTGTCTGTCAATGGTATTCCGATTGTTGCTCTGGAGCTGAAAAACCAGCTCACCGGGCAGGACTATCATAATGCGTTAATTCAGTACAAGAATGACCGCAGCAGCAAGGAGTTTTGTTTCAGGCTCGACCATCGGTTTTTGGTGTATTTTGCCGTTGACCTCTATGAAGCCTATATGACAACACAGCTTAAAGACGGTGATACAGTCTTTGTACCGTTTAATCAAGGCTCAAACGGTGCAGGAGTGGACGGAGGTGCAGGAAATCCGGGTTATCCTGACGGCTATGCAACACATTATCTGTGGGAGGAAATATTACAGCGTGATTCCTTGCTTGATATTCTGCACCGCTTTATCTCTCACACCAAAGAGAAAAAGAAAGGCAGTAAAAAGCCGGAAGAAAAATTGTTATTCCCACGCTATCATCAATATGATGTAGTAAAAAAGGTATTATCAGATGTTAAGACTAACGGTGCAGGAAAGAATTATCTGATACAGCACAGTGCCGGATCGGGAAAGTCAAATTCAATCGCTTGGATAGCATACAGACTTGCTTCTGTACACGGTGCCGACGATAATGGAATATTTGATTCCGTTATCGTTGTAACAAACCGTGTTGTGCTTGATGGACAGTTACAGGCTACAATCAACAGCTTTGAGCATAAAACGGGACTTGTTGAAGCGATTGACGAAAGAAAAAACTCTCATAGCCTTGCTGAAGCTATCAATAATGGAAAGCGTATCATTATCTGCACGATACAAAAATTCCTGTTTGCCTATAAGGATATGGAACAGTATTCCGGCAAGAGATTTGCTATTATCATTGATGAAGCACATCAGGGACAAAGCGGAGAAAGTGCAAAAACACTCCGCCGCAGTCTGATAGATGTAGGAGTAGCCGTTAAGGAATTTGCAATGGAGCAGGAAATTGACGAAGAAGAAGTTGACCTGACGGACGATTATATCAACGCAATAGTCGGACAGGGACAGCACAGCAATCAGTCATTCTTTGCCTTTACTGCCACACCAAAGGGCGAAACATTAGAGGTTTTCGGTACACCCTATACAAAGCCTGACGGCACATACGGAAAACAGCCGTTCCATATCTATTCTATGAAACAGGCAATCGAGGAAGGCTTTATTCTTGATGTACTTTCCAACTACACGACCATCAAAGAAGCGTTTCGCCTTGTAAAAATATCAAAGGATAATCCTGAGCTGATTGAGGGTGCAGCTTCAAAAGCGTTGTTCAAGTATTACAAACAACACGGATATACTATCGCCCAAAAGACAGAAATGATAATGACAAACTTTCTGTCGAACGGCAGATACCAGATAAACGGCAAAGGTAAGAGTATGGTAGTTGCTGATAGTCGAGCTAACGCAGTACGATATTTTCTTGCTATCAAGAAATATCTTGCTGAACATCCAAATGAATCAGCAGGCTGTGATGTAATGGTTGCCTTTTCCGGCGAAGTTTCTCTTGATGAAGTTCCGCAGGAAAATCCGTTCACCGAAGCAACAATGAATGTTGACGAGAATGGGAACTACATAACCACAGACGCAAAATTCCGTGAAGCGTTCCACAGCAGTCAGTACAATATACTTGTTGTTGCAAACAAGTATCAGACAGGATTTGACGAGCCACTTCTTCACTCAATGTATGTTGATAAAAAGCTGAGTGGTGTTAATGCTGTACAGACACTTTCCCGACTGAACAGAACAACTTTCGGAAAGCAAAGTACATTTGTACTTGATTTTGAAAACACCGAAGATGATATAAAAAAAGCATTTCTTCCATTTTATCAGACAACTATCCTTGAAGGCGAAACGGATATTAACCGTGTATATGATTTACGCAGCAAGATAGCTGACTTTATGCTGTACAGCTTTGATGAAGTTCAAGTTTTTGTTGACTTTATGGCAAAGCAAAAAGGGAAAGGGCAGGAAGCAACGGCTCTTGGAAAATTAGCATCAATGTTCCGTCCTGTTATCATTCGGTATATGGATTTGAACGAAGATGACCGTTTTACCGTCCGTGATTTCATTTGGAAATTCAACCGCACATATTCTTATGTTACCCAGCTCATTCGCCTGCACGATAAAGACTTGTTCAATGAATTTCTTTTCACCTCTCATCTTGTCAGACTTTTGCCGAGAAACAAAATTGATATGATCGACATTGACGAGAAAATCAAATTGGAATATGCTTCTCTGAAAGAAACTCATACAGGTGCTATTCTCCTTGACGAGAAACCGCCTGTGATCGTTCCTGCCGGAAGCACAGCTCCGAAAACACCGAACAAAAAGAAAGATACCCTGCAAAGTATCATAGACAAAGTAAACGAGCGTTTTGACGGACAGTTTACCGAATCGGACAGAGTTATTGTTGAGGGCATTTATAGAATGTTTATGGACGATGACGATGTAAAGAAGTTCAAAAAGTACGCACAGGATAACAGTGTAGAAATGTTTGTACATTCGCTGTTCCCTGATAAATTCAAGGATATTGTTACCCGTTGTTTCCTTGAAAGCAGCGAATCCTTTGAGAAGCTGTTCAACGATCCCGATTTCTACAAAAAAGTTCAGGA
>CACYWT010000085.1 GCA_902778175.1 uncultured Ruminococcus sp.
GGCGCTTGTTTCCGGACGGGAATTATTGTAAGTAGGAATAATCCAGCCGGAAAGTGACCGCCGCAGGCGGTCACGGCGGCGGTAGGGATTAAGTTTCTTACGGAGCAGCGCCGTGAACCGCGACCAGTAAACTACCGCCTTGTGCCCAGAGCGGAGCCGGAGGCGCAGCGACCAACGCGAATGGACTGCGGAGGCACTCCGCCGGGAAGAAAATGTAAGGAATATTGAAATTGAAAACAAAAACTATGTTAAGGATAGAATAAGGGGTTGGGGATCCAACTATAAAGCAGTCGGTTTGAGAAGATATTTTGGGGACGTTTGATCCGCAATATACTTGACTGAAATAAGAAAAAGTTGTATCATTTTAGATACAGGAAAATATGAAAAACGGGGAATGGGAAAATGAATACATTTCAGTCAAGAAGAATCGTCGTTAAGGTCGGTACTTCTACTCTTACTTATGAAAACGGCAGGGTCAACCTCAGAAATATGGAAAAACTCTGTAAGGTGCTGAGCGATCTGCATAACAGCGGAAAACAGATAATACTTGTCACCTCCGGAGCTATCGGAGTCGGAGTAGGAAAACTCAAGCTTCCGGAAAGACCGACGGAAACACGCTATAAACAGGCTCTTGCCGCTGTCGGTCAGTGTGAGCTGATGTTCCTCTATGATAAATTTTTCGGGGAATATAATAATTCCGTGGCACAGATACTTCTGACAAAGGATATCGTGCTGAATGAATATTCAAAACAAAATGTTGTCAATACATTTCAGGCTTTGCTTGAAATGGGTATAATACCAATCGTGAACGAAAATGATACCGTCGCTATTGATGAGCTTATCGGCGCAAATTTCGGTGATAATGATAATCTTTCCGCTATCGTTGCCGATCTTGTCGGAGCTGATATGCTTATCATTCTGACCGATATCGACGGACTGTATGAAACGGATCCGCGCAAGGATCCCGATGCAAAACGTATAAGCCGAGTTGAACATATCGACGACCATATCCGCGAAATGGCAGGCGGCTCCGGCTCTAACAGGGGAACCGGCGGTATGTCAACGAAAATAACGGCAGCGGCTGCCGCAACAAGCGCCGGGATAAATACTGTCGTTATGGCAGGAGATGATCCGGCAAAGATATATAAGCTCCTTGCAGGTGAAGAGATCGGTACGATATTTACCGCAGTAGAGGGGACTATCTGACGGGATTTTCCGAAAACCGGGATACAGGGTATTTTGCGTTCGCGTCTTTTTCCGGATAAGGCTTGATCATGCATCAGATGGGATCCGCAGCAAAATGACTTTGAAGAATGTTTTCGGAGTTATATATAAATATAAATAAAAAAACAAACGGAGGATTACTATGACAGTTATCGAAGAAATGGGAGCAAAAGCAAAGGCTGCTTCAAGAATACTTGCCAATGCAGGCGAAAAGAAAAATGATGCGCTCAGAGCGATCGCTCAGGCATTGCTCGACAATTCCGATAAAATAATCGCAGCAAACAAAACCGACCTCGAAAAAGGAAAGGAAAACGGTCTTTCGGCGTCACTGCTCGACAGACTTATGCTTGACCGTAAACGTATAGAAGGAATTGCTCAGGGTGTTCTGGAGGTCGCTGCTCTGCCCGACCCGGTCGGAACAGTGATATCGGGTTCAGTGCGCCCCAACGGGCTGAAAATATCCAAGGTGCGCGTTCCTATGGGCGTTATCGGGATCATATATGAATCACGCCCCAATGTTACCGTTGACGCGGCAGTGCTTTGCCTGAAAAGCGGAAACGCCGTTATCCTCAGAGGCGGCAAGGAGGCTATCAATTCAAATATGTGCCTTGCCGAAATAATGCGCGGCGCTGTTGAACAGACAGGTCTTGACAGAAACAGCGTTCAGCTTATCGAGGATACCTCGCGTCAGTCATCGACCGAGCTTATGGGACTTACAAAATATCTTGACGTTCTTATCCCCAGAGGAGGAAAGGGTCTTATCCGTGCGGTAGTCGATAATGCAAAGGTTCCCGTTATCGAAACGGGCGCAGGCAACTGCCATGTCTATGTAGACGAATATGCAGATCTTGATATGGCAGCAGATATCATATTTAACGCAAAGACCTCGCGTCCTTCGGTATGCAATGCGATAGAAACTATTCTCGTGCATAAGGCAGTAGCAGAAAAAGCCCTGCCTCTGATAAAGGCAAGGCTTGACGAAAAGAATGTTGAGCTGAGAGGCTGCGAGCGCACAAGAGCTATCCTCGGCGACTGCGTTGTTCCCGCCGATGAAAGCGACTGGGAAACGGAATACCTTGATTATATCCTTGCAGTAAAGGTAGTTGACAGCTTCGATCAGGCTGTCGAGCATATCGCGAAGTATTCCAGCGGTCACAGCGAATGCATAATAACAGGAAATTACAAGAATGCCCGTCTTTTTACCGAAAAAGTAGACGCAGCCGCAGTATACGTCAATTCCTCCACACGCTTCACTGACGGCGGAATGTTCGGTCTTGGCGCAGAGATAGGCATTTCAACACAGAAACTCCATGCAAGAGGCCCTATGGGACTTAATGAGCTTACATCAATGAAATTCATCATCGAAGGCGACGGACAGGTAAGAGTATAATTAATAATGCATAATTCATAATGCATAATGCATAATTGACCGGATGCTCAGGGCTAAATGAGAATATAGATCAGCGCCAGCAGCAGACTGTAATCAGGCTTTTCGTCCTTTTCGCTCATGAGCAGCATTATCAATGCAAGGATAATTGTCTTGTCCTTATCCTTGAAAAAGGTATCGAACAGGCTTTCCTTCGGTTTTTCTTCCGGGGTATCATTTTTTTCCGGGTCAGGGGGTCCTTCGGGGGCTGCTTCGGCATGAAGATCCTTCATGCGCTGCGCTGCCTCCTGTTTCAGCTTATCAAAATCACTGTTTTTCAAGCTCTTACCCCTTCCGTCAGAAGATACCTGTTTCCTTTATCAGCGGCAGGATCCGCATTATTCCGAGCAGCCTGACGGATTTGTCTATCCGTTGGCGGCGCTTTTCACTGAGAAACGGTTTCAGCGCATAAAGAAGTCTTGTGCTGTCGTTTTCCTCGTTCATTGAACCGAGCAGCGGAGCAAGCTTCATCATCATTCCGAGCATATCCGATTCGGGCATGGAGCTGTTCTGACTTCCGCCGAGCGAGGACAGCAGCGATGAAATACCGTCCTGCTGCTTTTCGGGTTCTTTCTGCCGGTCACTGCCCAGTCCCAACATTCCGCCGAGTTCCTTTATCTGCTGCATTGCCGACGGATCGCTGAGGATAGACTGCAATGCTTCCGACATATCAGCCATTATTTATCTCTCCCCTCAGTTTTTTCAGCAATGCCTGAGCCTGTGGGGTTTGCAGCAGCTTTTCGGTTTGTTTCTTATCAGAAAGAATATCCATGACCTTTTTCTGCTGGTCGGGAGAAAGCTTTCTGAAAAGTCTGTCAGTATCCTTACCGTTCATTCTGTATCACCACCCTTTCTGATGTATTGATCCCGTCAAAGGAGAATGAATATGAAATTTATAGTTTTTTCCGACAGTCACGGAGATATGGCGGCAATGAGCGCCGCTCTGCGCAAACACAGGAGCTGTGACGTTGTGCTTTTTTGCGGTGACGGCTGCAATGATCTGGCAAAGCTGCGTATGGATAATCCGGACAAGGCTTTTTTTGCCGTAAGCGGCAACTGCGACTGGTACTGCAGTGAGCCGAATTTTCAGGTGCTGGAGCTTGCCGGAAAAAAGATATTCATGACCCACGGACATATGTTCGGCGTAAAACAGAGCACCGAAAGGCTTATCAGCGTCGGCAGACAGAACGGCTGTAATATCGTTCTTTTCGGTCATACGCATAAGCAGCTTACTACGGTGGAGAGCGGAATGCTTGTGCTTAATCCCGGTTCGGTCGGCTACGGCGGCTGCTATTCGATCATCGAGATCGATGAAAAGACCGGTAAGATCAAAGCAACTGAATATCCGAATGATGATTACGGTCCGGTTATTATATAATATGCAGGATATTTTCTGCGGATTCATACTACTTTAAAAGCTTTGCTTTCAACAAGCAAAGGCAAGCCGTAGGCTTGCTGTCGTTCAGTGGGAGATTTTTACTCCCACTGAACGGATATATGGCACCCGCCCTTAGAGGTGGGGGACATACTTTGCGGTTATATTACATAATATATCACGGGACAGTTCCGCTGCTGCGGCGCTGTCCCTTATTCTGTGTCCGGAGCCGCCGTTATAGAAATCGTAGAATATAGCCCAGCCGGGCGGATAAAAGCTCAGGAACAGAAGGAGAAAGACCATGCACATAAGAGAAAGTATCAGCGGCACTTTCAGCGATTCGACCGGAAATGAGGAAGAATACAGCAAATATGAAACGGTCTGCGCAAGGATAATTCCCAAGGCGGCGGCAGACAGTCTTATATAAGGCTCATGCATAAAGCCGCGGAGCATTACTGACAGGAAAAGTACGGCAGCGCAGAGGATATACATTCCGACAAGCTTTGAGCAGACGAAATGCAGCAGGTGCGGTCTGAGAAAGGAAAGCTCGATAAGGATCCAGAATAAATATACTATTGCGAAGGGCTTGTAAAGCTCCCATGCGCTGAAATTAACGCTTCCGATGATACGGCTCCATGCGGCGGTACCGGATATGACGGGGGTGCAGTGCAGCACCCAGCCGGAGATCAGTATCATTATCGCGCCGAAAACCGGAAATATCTTTTTCACGGGCATCACCGTTACAGGATATGCTCTTATGCGCTATAATATGACAAACAAAAAAGCACTCCCGTTTTCTGCGGAAGTGCTTTTGCTTTGCGCTCAGAGAAATTACTGATCCTCTGACTTTTCGTTATTTGTTTCGTCCCGGGATTCGCCCTTATCCTTTTCTTCGCCCTGCTCCGGATCCTTTTTCTTTTCGTTTTCTTCGCCGGCTTTCAGGTATTCCTCAGCCTTTTTGGTAATATCGCTGTTTCCGATAGAAACGGCATTGCTCATTACGGTACGCATATCCTCATATGAATAATTTCCGTTTTTGTACTGTGAATAAGCCTTGTCAAGATAATTGTTGGTAAGGCTTGCGGTCTGTCCTTCGGCAAGAGATGAACCCTTGACGCTGTTGCGGTAAGTTGTCTGTGCGAATGTCGTATTGCCGTCGCGCAGGTTCTTGTATACGTTTACCGCAGGGCTCTGGCTTATGATGACCATTACTATCGCAGATACGGCAAAGACGCCCATTACTGCGCATTTGGTGATGATAACTGCCTTTGACTGCTTTTTGCGCTCGATCTTTTCGGGCAGGAAGAGATTTTTGCGTTCTTTCTTTGCGCCGCATTCGGGACAGAAGATATCATTGCTTCCTATGACGCTGCCGCAGCTCTGACAGTATTTGTTGAATTTCGCTCTCTTTACGATAAGAACGATCTCCCATGCAAGCAGACCGGCGGTTATTACGCTGAGTATGATTATGGCTATCGTCAGAGGAGTTATCGGAGTTGTCTGTTTTGCTTCTTCGTTCTGTGATGCGGAATAGGTGATATCGGTTTTGCCGTCGCCGTTGCTGTCAACAAGAAGATCGACCTTGTTCTTCTTTTCGGTATTGGTCGAAACGGCTGTAGTCTTGGTTATCGGGATATCCTTGAAATTACGGACGTCGGTGTAATTGCCTTCGTCATCGGGATAGCTGATGGAGTAATCCATTTTGCCTTCGCCTGTGCCGTTGATGCTGATCTCGTATACCTTGTCAGCGGCAAGACGCAGGATCTTTACTTCATCGTCCTCAGGGGCGGTCTTTTCTGTGCTTTCGGAGCTGCTTTCTTCCTTCTGTGCATACTGCGAGAAGAAATTATCGGAGCCGGTTTCTTCTTCAGAACTTTCCTCTTCACTTTCTTCTTCATCTGAGGAGGGTATGCCGGATATTGCCTCCTCCGCTGCGGTGGTTATGAACAGTGTGCCGAAATCGGTTCTTGTGTTCATATTATCCTTATCAGAGCTGAGTGTTTCGCCGTTATATGAAACTGTTACATCGACAGGGCAGGCAACGCGGATATAGATATATTTGCCGCCGTTGATCTGATCCGCCATATCGCTGAATATCGCAGCGAGCGCATTTTCTGCATCGCCTACAAGATATCTGGTATCCTCGGCGCTGCCGATCTCATAGTAATATCCGGGCGTTGCGATCGCCTGCATAAGCGTCTGACATCTGGTCTTTGTCGAACCGCTGAGCGAATGGAAGAATCCGAGAGAATAGATCGTAACGTCCTTTTTCTTTATCTCTGAGGAATATCTTTTCAGAGCGGCATCATAACCGCCGCCGCTTGATTCGCCGCGGTTCGGCGCGCCGTCGCTCATAAGGACGATCATCTTCTTTTCGCTGTTTGAGCTGTCGAGTATCTGATCCGCGCTCTGCAGACCGCTGTACATATTCGTATCGCCGCCTGTGGAAAGCGATTCTGTAATGCTTTTGAGCCTGATCCTGTCGTTTGAGCGTTCGATCACGGTCGTTGCATCTGACGAATACGTTACTATGGAGATCCTTGTCGCAGGGCTTGCCTCAAGGACGGTATCAACGAATTTTGAAGCGGCTATCCTTGTCTGTTCGATGGGCTTGCCGTGCATACTTCCGGAAAGATCGAGTACCATTACGACATCACGCGGAGCCATTCCGAAATCGGTGAATATCTTACATTCCGCCGGATAATCTGCTGTTTTCTGATCCTTTGCATTATCGTTCACGACGACGGTAAAAACTTCCCTGATGCTTTCATCAAGCAGATCGGTCACTGTGACATTGTAAATACCGTTTGCGACCGATGACGGAATAGTAAAGCTTTCGCTGTTTACGTCTTCGTCGATAATGGTTTTTGAGCTGTCATAAAGTCTGGTGAATTTAATGTTGTAATTCTGATATAAATGATTGTCCTTGCCGTATATCCTGAACTGACCGCCGCTTACGATGGTCTTGTCAAAGCAGGAGGGTATACCCACTTTGTCGAATGCGTCTATTATTGTTTCAAGCTGTTCGTCGGTGAGCTTTTTGCTTTCGTCCGAAACTGCGCCCGCAGCGGTATCGCAGTTCATTTTCGCAGCGTTCTTTTCAAATATGGAGCGGTAATCAATGAAATCGGTATATGCACCGAGCTGACCGATTGAATCATAGCAGAGATCTGCTATCTGAGCGGTGGATATCTTTTCGTGCATTTCAAATACCGGATAGGTGATGAGCGATGCGCCCTCTTCCGGGGTATTTGTAAATTCCTTATATTCTGAATAATCCGATATTGCCGGCTTTGACATATCGCCCTTGGAGTTTTTCCAGTCGCAGCTCCCGTCCATTTTGCCGTCGGCTGCCTGATCCTGCACCATTTCGCCCAATATCTGTGACACACCCTCGGCAATAGCCTTCTGTTCGGTCTTATCGGATTTATCGCTGTCGCTAAGGATACGGGCGTCAAGATCGCTGTCACAGCTTATGATGCCCTGAGCAAAGAGATAACCCATTTCATCGGTATCGGTAACGGCATTATCGGTGACCTTTCCGTTTTCATCTGTCTTTTCTCCGATGATTATTTTTCCGTCCGCGGTAACAGCGGCATTGTCTGTCATTTTTTCTGATCCCGGACCGTCGTTGTAATCCTTGACTCCGACATATGCAGTGGTGGTGCTGTCATTATTGTTTATACCCTTGCGGAAGAACATATTGCGGAAGAAATCATATGCCTTCTGGAGATTATCGAGGGTATCAAGGCTTACCGTTTCTCCTGCCGAGGTTTTGGGATTCCATGAATAAACGGGGCTGTTGGCGAGAGTTTCAGGCGTTGCCTTATTATCCTTTTTCTCCACCTTATGTACCTCGATATTGCGGTCGTCGTCCCTGAGCAGCGCTTCCTCTTCGGATACAGTCTTATACTGAGGCTTGATGTCTTCCTTTTTCTTTACCGTTGTTCCGGCTTTGGATTTAGCCTTATCATCGGAACAGGTCTTTTTCAGTGATGCGGATATACCCTCGACCTTGCCTGTTTCGGCATTGACGAGAGCCCGTGCGGCAGGCTTGTCGGTATAATTCATATTCACGGTGTATTCCTTATAAAGACCGTAGCCGCCGTTTTCATTTTCGGCAATTTTCAGACCATTGTCATTAAGACGGTACATACTGTCGCTCAGACCGAAATCCTTTTTCATCAGGAATTTCACCGCATTATCCATTACGGTATTATCTATTTTTGATTCTGTCGGAACGGTAGGCGGAACAGGAAGATGCTTTCCGATAATATCCAGCACATTGCCGGATCTGTCCGTTTTTACGGACATTTTGCCTCCGAGAACGTCGATATTGTTATGCATCTGCTGGAAGTTATAGAATACGTTGTCGAGTGTATCGACGGTTTCTGCATTTTTATACTCTTCGGAAACATTTGTTATTCCGTATTCGCTGCCTATTTCCTTCAGCAGGGTGAACGCCTGGTCGTTGTTTGTCACGGTGGGATCGTCTGACGTGTTTATCACGGCAGGATCGAACATGATATGTCCTGCGTCGATAAGCGCGGCTCTTGCTTTTTCCGCATTTTCTCTTTCAGCGGCAGCCTGAGCCGTTTCGGGATCGCCGGCGTCTGTATTTTCTCCGGCAGCGCCGTAGGCTTTGAGGTTGGTGTTGAACATATCATAGATACACAGCGCATCGGTGACGCTGCTTGCCGCGATAACTGCGGCAAGAATTATAGTGAGCAGTCTGGGACGTACAAATTTCCCCTTGGTACTCATAATTCTTTCACTCCTTGATAAGATATTTGCTTCGTTTATATACCCTATAATAATATATTCTGCGTTGATTTTCAATAAACGGAGAGAATTTTTTTCAATTTGCAAGCCATTGCATATTGTTGTGATCTGTGATAATATAAAGGCAACACCGCTGGGAGACCGCCTTGCAGCTTAGCACCACATCTGCTGCGCCCGAAGGAAGTGCCCTTGGGGTACTCTTTTCCCGTCATTCTGCACAAAACTCGCTTGATAACCGTCAGGTTAACTACGCTCGTTTTGCACAGCGGCACTATCTTTGTGCGGTATTGCCTAAAGACAGCGATAAGCTCTGAACGGAGGGGATATAATGTCCGGTGAAAAACAGCAGAAAATGGAAGAACTTGCCGCTTTGTGCCGGCAATGTGATTCCTGCGGACTTTGCCTTGGCAGACATAATGTGGTTTTCGGAGTCGGAGATCCCGACGCCGAGGTTATGTTCATAGGCGAGGGACCGGGCGAGCAGGAGGATCTCCGGGGAGAACCGTTTGTCGGCAAGGCAGGGATACTTCTCGACAAATATCTTGCCGCGATCGACCTTGACAGGCATAAGAATATCTATATTGCAAATATCGTCAAATGCCGCCCTCCGCAGAACCGCGACCCGGAGGATAAGGAGCAGGATACCTGTCTGCCGTGGCTGAGGAAACAGTTTGCCGTGATCCGTCCGAAAATAATAGTATGCCTTGGCAGAATAGCTGCGGCAAGGATAATCAAGCCCGATATCCGCATAACAAGGGAACACGGAAAGCTTTTCCGCAAGGGCGGAGTTATCATGATGCCTGTGCTTCACCCGGCGGCGCTTCTGCGCAATCCCCGTGACAAGGCTCCGGCTCTTGAGGACTTCCTGCGCCTTCAGGAGCTTATAAAAAATGAATGTGAGCATACATACGGTCCGGATTGAAATGCTCACGGAATAATAAGCTTTTATCCCGGACAGCATCTGACTCAGGATAAAAAATACTTTATAACCACTTTACATTTTGAGGAAAGAGTTGTACAATTGAATATGTAAATATAAGCGCATGGCGCAGAGAAAAGAATGGAGAGAAGTACAATGAGCAAGGTAATGGTAGAAATGTCCGCAAGACACGTTCATGTTACAGAAGAGGCGCTTGAGGCTCTTTTCGGCAAGGGCGCAAAGCTTACAAACAAAAAGGATCTTTCACAGCCCGGTCAGTTCCTCAGCTTTGAGAAAGTGACCGTAGTAGGCCCCAAGGGTGAGCTTGTCTGTTCTATCCTCGGACCTGTCCGCAAGGATAATCAGGTAGAGGTTTCCCTCACAGAGGCTCGTAAACTCGGTATCGCGGCTCCCGTAAGAGAGTCCGGCGACGTTGCAGGCACACCCGGCTGCAAGCTTATCGGACCTGCCGGCGAGATCGAGATCGATCACGGCGTTATTGCTGCGAAAAGACATATCCACCTCACACCCGATACTGCGGCAGAGATCGGCGTTCAGGATAAGCAGATCGTAAGCGTTGCAGTAGGCGGCGAGGGCAGAAAGCTCGTATTCGGTGATGTAGTAGTCCGTGTAAGAGATGATTTTGCTCCTGCTATGCATATCGACACAGATGAAGCCAATGCGGCAGGCATTTCCGGCACACCCGACGGTGAGATCATACTCTGATCAATAACTGATCCGTAAAAAATTCAGAGCGGCAGCCGTATGCTGCCGCTCGTTTCTTTTTGCCGCCGGAATGAAAAAACGTCTGCGGAAAAACCGCAGACGCATAAGACATCAGTCTGTTGATCACTGACGAGCCTCGATATAAGCTACGAGATCTTCAACAGTCTTTACCTTTTCAACATCTTCATCCGGTACTTCTACACCAAACTCGTCATCGATCGTCATAAGCAGATCAACAACGTCGAGTGAATCTGCGCCGAGATCGTTGATGATAGAAGTTTCGGGAGTGATTGTATCTTCCTCAACATCAAACTGCTCGCTAAGAATAGTTTTTACTTTTTCCAGTACCATAATTAGTCCTCCTAAAAAATAAAAAAATAAATAGAAATAAAATAAAAAATTGTGTACAGCAGCGTTCCGGTTATGGACAAAAACATATTGCATATGCTACAATAGTCAAAGACTGAAGCACAATTTCTTTATATTCAAATCTTATAAGGTATTTGACGATTTGTCAATATAAAAATACTAATTTTTAATATTTTTTCAATAATTCTAAAAATCTGATAAAAATACTGTCAATATCATATCGCTTTGTATAAAAAACAAGGGGGTCGTTTTGTGTCAGAAAGAACATTTGCCGTTATCGGTCATCCGATCGGTCATACTATGTCACCGTTTATACATAAAAGACTGTTTGAGCTTGCCCGTCTTCCGGGTGATTATACCGTGCTCGATGTCGCGCCGGAGCAGTTCCCCGAAAAAATGAGCGAGCTTGACCGTCTTGCGGGCTATAATGTTACGATACCCGATAAGCAGCCGATCATACCGTTTCTCGATAAGCTTGACAAAAGAGCGGAAATGTACGGATCAGTCAATACCGTCCGCAACGGAAAAATACGGGAGGGCTTTACTACCGATCCGGACGGTTTTTTGAAATCGCTTGCCTCGGAAGGAGTGACGCTTTCGGGAGATGTCGTTATCCTCGGCTGCGGCGGAGTGGCGAGGACATTCCTTTACGAAGCGGCTCTCGCCGGATGCAGTATCACGCTTGTATCCAGAGAAAGAAGCGCGCTCAGGAGAAACGCCCTTGCCGAAGATGTCAGAAACAAAATAAGCGGCGCGGATATTTCCTGCTGTCTTGTCAGCGAATTTGAACAAAGCGGAAGGGAAACTGGTCTGCTGATAAATGCGACCCCCGTAGGAATGTATCCGCAGACAGACGCCTGCCCCGTATCACAAAAGGCTGCCGACAGATGCGCCTGCGTATTTGACGCAATATATAATCCGCTGAAAACAAAGCTTGTTCAGAGGGCTGAGGCAAACGGCGCAAGGGCTGTCGGAGGAATGGGTATGCTTGTGTGGCAGGCGGTGTCGGCTCATGAAATATGGGACGGCACGGTATATGACCCGGACGATATCCGCCAGCTTATTGAGGACAGCGCAGCGCAGCTTGCAAAGAGTTTCTGAATCCGGAGGATATATGATGAAAAAAACAAAAAATATAATCCTGTGCGGCTTTATGGGCTGCGGAAAAAGCACTGTCGGGACTTTGCTTGCAAAGAAAAACGGCATGGCTTTCATCGACCTTGATGCGTATATAGAGAAAAAGGAAAAAATGACCGTGGCGCAGATTTTTGAAAAATACGGCGAGGAGCGTTTCCGTGAGCTTGAGCGTCAGGCGGCAAGGGAGCTTTCGCTCAAAAACGGAGTAGTCATAGCCGCAGGCGGAGGAACGCTGACTTTTCCGGAAAATGTAGACGCGCTGAAAAGAAACGGAATAATAATCCTGCTTGATCTGCCGGTCGAAACAGTTGCGCGCAGGCTGGAAAACGATACTACAAGACCCCTTCTGAACCGGCCGGACAAGGATCAGGCTATGAGGGAGCTTTACGAAAAGCGTATGCCGCTTTACAGAGATGCTGCGGATATGGTTTTCAATGCGGATCAGTCGCCTATGCAGGTATGCCTTGAGATCATGAAAAATATCTGAATAAAGGCAACACCGCACAAAGACCGCCTTGCAGCTTAGCACCACATCTGCTTGCTCTTTTTCCGTCATTCTGTACAAAACTCGCTTGATAACCGTCAGGTTAACTACGCTCGTTTTGCACATTCTGACGAAAAAATTGACGGCGCATCTGTGGCACTATCTTTGTGCGGTATTGCTTGAATTATTTTAACGAAAGAGTTATAATATAGTCTGTCATTTGATAAACCGGTAATAGTAATATATAAAGCAAACGAAAGGAAAGATAAAAATGGCACAGCAGAAAAAGCTTGTTGAAGCAATAACCTCGAGAGATGAGGATTTTGCAAAATGGTATACCGATATCGTAAAGAAAGCGGAGCTTGCTGATTATTCGGGAATAAAGGGCTGTATGGTAATACGTCCGCACGGCTACGCTATCTGGGAAAATATCCAGGCTGATCTTGACCGCCGTTTCAAAAAAACAGGTCACCAGAATGTCTATATGCCTATGTTCATTCCCGAAAGCCTGCTACAGAAAGAAAAAGACCATGTTGAGGGCTTCGCTCCCGAGTGCGCATGGGTAACGGTCGGCGGCAGCGAAAAGCTTGCCGAAAGACTTTGCGTCCGTCCGACTTCGGAAACGCTTTTCTGCGAGCATTATGCAAAGATAATAAATTCATACCGCGATCTGCCGAAGCTCTACAATCAGTGGTGTTCCGTTGTGCGCTGGGAAAAGACGACTCGTCCTTTCCTGAGGACCTCCGAGTTCCTCTGGCAGGAGGGTCATACTCTCCACGAAACAGAAAAGGAGGCGCAGGAAGAAACTCTGCGTATGCTCCAGGTATATATAGATTTCTATAAGGAAACGCTTGCTATCCCCGTTGTATCCGGCAGAAAGACCGAAAAGGAAAGATTCGCCGGAGCAGTCGAAACATATACCGTTGAGCCTATGATGCATAACGGCGTTGCTCTGCAGGGCGGTACGTCGCATTTCTTCGGTGACGGTTTTGCAAGAGCATATGATATCAAGTTCACGGGCAGGGACAATACTCTGCAGTATCCGTTCCAGACCTCATGGGGCGTTTCTACCCGTATGATCGGCGCTATCATCATGGTACACAGCGACGATGACGGACTTGTTCTGCCGCCTAAGATCGCTCCGATACAGGTCGCGGTCATTCCGGTAGCAATGAAGAAGGAAGGCGTTCTGGAGAAGGCTCAGGAGCTGAAAAACAGACTGCTTGATATCGAGCTGAGGGTAAAGCTTGACGACAGCGACAAGGCTCCCGGCTGGAAATTCAGCCAGTATGAAATGCTCGGCGTTCCGATCCGCGTTGAGATCGGTCCCAAGGATATCGAGAACAATCAGTGCGTACTTGTGCGCCGTGATACAAGAGAGAAGAAAATCATCTCCCTTGATGCTCTTGAAACTGAGGTCCAGGCATTACTTGCCGATATACATGACAGTATGTATAATGCCGCTCTTGCCAATCTTCATGAAAAGACCTTTGAGGCGCGCACACATGAGGAATTTCTTGATATCGCAGCCAACAAGCCCGGATTCATCAAGGCTATGTGGTGCGGAGACAGCGCTTGTGAGGATCAGCTCAAGGACGAAACGGGCGGCGTAAAATCCAGATGCATACCCTTTGTTGAGGATCATATTGCAGACACCTGCGTATGCTGCGGAAAGCCTGCAAAGCACATGGTATACTGGGGACGCCAGTACTGATAAAATAAATTTAATCATAAAGTCCGTAAGCAGCGCAAAGCTGTCTGCGGACTTTTTTTCTGTCTAAAATATGTTCTGTCTGTATAAAATAAGTTCTGTATAATATATGACCGGATCGTGAATAATAATACCGGGACAAAAAACGGACGTCCCCCGGACGCCCGTCTGAAAGCCAAGGCTTTCATTCATTATGCATTATGCATTATGAATTATGCATTATTTAAATCACTTCCCAGAAGCCTTCGAGGGTAGCAAAATAGTCCTCGACTGTTTCGGGGCGGCGGATCATTACGACCGAACCGTCCTCACGCAGAAGAAGCTCGGCGCTTTTGAGTTTGCCGTTATAGTTGTAGCCCATAGCGAAGCCGTGAGCGCCCGTGTCGTGGATAACGAGGATATCGCCCTTGTCTATCTTCGGAAGCTTGCGGTCAACTGCGAATTTATCGTTATTCTCGCAGAGAGAGCCTGTAACGTCATATACATGGTCGCAGGGAGCATTTTCCTTGCCGAGAACGGTGATATGGTGATATGCGCCGTACATGGCAGGACGCATCAGGTTTACTGCGCAGGCGTCAACGCCGATATATTCCTTATGAATATGCTTTTCGTGAATGGCGGTTGTGACGAGGTGTCCGTAGGGAGCGAGCATGAATCTGCCAAGCTCGGTGAAAATGCTGATTTCTCCCAGACCTGCCGGAACGAGTATTTCTTCAAATGCCTTGCGCACGCCCTCGCCTATTATCATGATATCGTTAGGTTCCTTGTCGGGGGTATAGGGTACGCCTATGCCGCCTGAAAGATTGATAAAGCTCAGCTCTACGCCTGTTTTTTCCTTTATTTCGACAGCAAGGCTGAAAAGTATCCCTGCCAGAGTGGGGTAGTATTCATTTGATACGGTATTGCTTGCGAGGAAGGCGTGGATACCGAATTTCTTTGCGCCCTTTTCTTTGAGTATACTGTAAGCCTGAATGATCTGTTCCTTTGTCATGCCGTATTTTGCGTCGCCGGGGTTATCCATTATATCGGTAGAGATCGAGAATGTTCCTCCCGGATTATAGCGGCAGCATATTGTTTCGGGAATACCGCAAGCCTGTTCAAGAGCCTCGATATGGGTTATATCGTCGAGATTGATGATAGCGCCGAGTTCCTTTGCATAGCGGAATTCTTCAAGAGGAGTATCATTTGAAGAGAACATGATATCATGTCCCTTAAAGCCGCATTTTGCGCTCATAAGCAGTTCTGCATAAGAGGAGCAGTCTGTGCCGCAGCCTTCTTCCTTTAGTATTTTCAGTATTGAAGGATTGGGCGTTGCTTTTACGGCGAAATACTCACGGAAGCCCTTGTTCCATGAAAATGCCTGATTAAGTTTTCTGGCGTTTTCGCGGATCGCTTTTTCGTCATATATATGAAATGGCGTCGGAAATTCCTTTATGATCTGCTGTGCCTGTTCTTTAGTAATAAACGGTTTTTTTGACATATCCTGTCCCTCCGGGAATAAAAAAATACACACCTATAATACTACAAATGATGAGGATTTGTCAATCATAAAACGAACAACAATTATTAATTTATAATTCATAATTCATAATGCATAATGCATAATGAATGAGAGCCGCAAGTATCTGATCGTGTTGAAAAATCTATCGGGATTCAACTATAAAGCTGCGATCGTCAATATGTACAAATCGCGACCAATGTACTACCGCCTTGTGCCCAGAGCGGAACGTCTGCCTGCCGGCAGGCAGGGAGTGGAGCGAACAGCGCGAATGGACACCGGCGGCACGCCGGTGCGATCGTCAATATGTACAAATCGCGACCAATGTACTACCGCCTTGTGCCCAGAGCAGAACGGAGTGGAGCGAACAGCGCGAATGGACACCGGCGGCACGCCGGCGCGATTGTCAATATGTACAAATCGCGACC
>CACYWT010000086.1 GCA_902778175.1 uncultured Ruminococcus sp.
GGCGAGCTGCTGAATACCCAGAACAGCATCATCCGCTATTACCTGCAAAAGGCGCTTTGCTTTTATCTTGCGGTGGAGGGATATATCCCGAAGGTCAGCGCGATAACCTTCACCTGCAACGACAAAACCGTGCCGATCGAGCACGAGTCCTTTACTCATCACTGGGAGGACTGCCGTGCGGATATCTGTCTTGACCCGAAAGCGGCAGGCATCATTTTTGAAAGCGACAAGGGCAAGCCGTTTTATATTATGATGACGCACTTTCTCAAGGCGCAGCTTGATAATTTTTCCCACGACCGTTTCCGTAGTGCATGGAGCAGCCTGAACTGCCTTTATACATACATTGACGCTTTGGATAACGAAGGTTACCGCAGCGAGGAAAAGAAATTGACAACACTGGCTAATACGATGACGGATAACACTATGCCTGATTCGATTAAAAGAGTTGAATCGCTTGATACAGAATCAAATAAAGAATTCAACCGTCTTGTCAGCGGCGCATATGAAGATTCTTTTCTTTTGGAACTTATCTGTCATTACCGTGATGTGTTCAAGGCAGAAATAACTTCCAATGATGGGGACTGGAAAAAGATCGAAGAAAAAGCAGGAAAGAACATCTCCGCCCCGAAGGACAGACTGAAATTCCTCATCTGCAAATACTGCTATCATGTCAGAAACAAAAGCTTCCACGCCGAAAAAGCCTATCCCCTGTTTATCATTTCCGAGGATGCTGAAACACGGATAGAAAAAGAGCTTACACAGATCATTCTCCTGACGATCAAAGACCTGTTCAATGTTTACACCGCAAAGGCAAGAGAATAACACCATGCAAAAAACACCACTGCTTGACCGTGATCGGTTGACAGTGGTGTTGATGCTTTATTCGATTGTGTTATTCATCGTCCTTGTCAGAGCAGTACTCTTTCAGTGCTTCTTTTATAGCGGAGATGTTTTCATCGCCTATATAGTCTTTGTACTTTTCGACACGCCTATATAGTCTTTGTACTTTTCGACAAATTCTGTCAGTTCTTTAGCCGTTTCTTCATCCAAGTCTTCACATTCGCTGATAGAAATAATAACATTGTTCCAATTTAGCGATGAGACATTTTTGCCGATTATACTATCAGTTTGCGGTATTTCTTCAGGTGACGAACAGAACTCGTTTTGCGAACATCCGCCATCACTTGTATCACTTGAATAATAACCCTCGTATCCGTAATACTTAATGTCCAGATATTTCTTTGCAAGTTCCTCTAAAGTTTCTTTCATTGCATCGGAATAGCCCAAAATATTTTCTCCGCAATCATCCCTATAAGCAGGTACGTCATATTCGATTAGAAACCCATTCTCAATTTCTGTAATGGTAGTTCCGTAATTTTCAATTTTGTGGGGATCAAAAGACCAGTAATATCCATCAATTTCTATTAAATCTTCTGTTTCTTCTTCATCATATGTATCTAACCAATCTTCAGATAAAACCACAGCGGAGTTTTCAAATCCGAAATCATATTCGCAACCATACAAAGATACAGAATCATAATCCCCTAACAGTTCATTTATTTCTTTAATTCTTAACGAAGTATATTGTTCAACAAAAAACTTCCGAACATCTTCTTTTTGAGTTTCTGAGAAAAAGACAAATACATGATTAAGAGATTGATCTTCTAAAAATAATTCAGAATCTGTAAGTGTTTCTAAAATAATCTTTGGTAATAACATTAATTTCAACTCCCAAATATTTTTCGACAAACAAAAAAACACAGTCCACCCACTAACAGGTGCACTGTGCCGTAATGACAGAATAAGCTTGACAATTCAGACAGAAAGGCTTAGCGTTGATTGATTGATTGATGTCCTTGCTGTCATTTCTGCCGCCTCCTCTGTGCACTTTATCGAGTTTGTTTACATCTCAATTATAAAACAGCTGTTATAAAAAGTCAATACAAAATCGTTAAAAAGTTTGACAGTATTGTATATTTTGTTTATAATAATACTGTGACAAATTGCAACAGGCAGATGCAAAATACAACATCAGGGAGGAAATACCATGAATGAATTACAGATCGTAAAGCTTGAAAATACAGATATAAGCCAGTGGGATTTTTCCATGCTCAGAGCCGAGCTACAAAGCAGGCTTGACTACTATGCAAGCCTTGTTTATACGGACGCAAACATCAAGGACGCAAAGGGCGACAGGGCTGACCTGAACAAGGTAAAAAAAGCTATCGAGGATGCAAGAAAGTCCTTTAAGGCAAAATGCCTTGAACCGTATAACGCTCTTGAACCGCAGATAAAGGAGCTTGTGGAAATGGTGGAAGAGCAGCGGCTTATGATCGACTCCACCGTAAAGGACTACGAGCAGCGCAAAAAGGACGAAAAGGAAAAAGCGATAAAAAAATACTACGACAGAAAAGCAGTGGTTTTAGGCGCACTGGCAGAGCCGCTTTATCCGAAGCTGTTTGATAAAAAATGGGTCGCTGCAACGGCTTCCAAAGCAAAATATGAGGAAGGTATTCTGACGGCAATCAATTCCGCTGCGGTACATATTGATGTTATAAGATCACTTCATTCTCCTTTTGTAGACACGCTTTTAGACACCTATGTTGATACTCTGTCTCTGGAGCAGGTCATGGCCAAGAAGGACGAGCTGGAACAGGCGGCGCAGAGGGCAAGTATCAATTTCACTACTGCACCCGAAAGTACCCTTCCCACATCTGCCGCAGTGCCTGAAACGCAGACAGACGACAGTATCAGCATGAAAATATATGCAACACAATCTCAGCTTGAACAGCTTACCGACTTTATGAAAGCAATAGGTGTGCGCTATGAAATGCTTTGATCTCGGACGTGTGAACGATGCACAAAAAGAAGCCGTTTTGACCACTGAAGGACCGGTGCTGATGATCGCAGGTCCCGGCACCGGAAAGACCTTCACCCTTGTTAAACGCATAGCCTATCTGGTCATCGAAAAGGGTGTAAAGCCGTCGGAGATAATGGTCGTGACCTTTACCGAAAAAGCCGGCAGGGAACTGCTGACAAGGGTATCCGATGAGTTTATGAAATACGGACTTGAACTGAATCTGAATGAAATGTACATCGGCACCTTCCATGCCGTGTGCCTTCGTCTGCTCAAAGAAAATGCCGCCGATAACGCCCGTCAAGGTCGTATGATGGACGCATTTGAGCAGACGTATTTTGTATGCAGGAATATAAGCTCCTTTCAGAGCCTGACCGATTACGAAAAATATATCACTCCGAAGGGCTACTGGAGGCAGGCAGCGGAAATCTGCCGCTACGTCAATCAGCTCATGGAGGAGCTTGTGGATATTGATGCCATGGAGCAGGACGCTGACCCGGATATAAAATTCTTGGCAAAGCTTACTAAGCGTTATAAGGAGCTTCTGCACCGTCACGGACTGATGGACTTTTCTTCGATACAGACTAAGACCTACGAAATGCTGAAAGAGCATCCGGATATTCTTTCCCGACTGCAAAAGAATATCCGCTATATCATGGTGGACGAATATCAGGACACTAATTACATTCAGGAACAGCTTGTATTTTTGATTGCCGGAGAGCGTCAGAATATCTGCGTTGTGGGTGATGACGACCAGGGAATGTACCGTTTCCGTGGTGCAACGATACGAAACATTTTAGAGTTTCCGTCAAAGTTTCCGGAGGGAACGTGCAGGAAGATCCACCTTGAAACAAACTACCGTTCCGAGCCGGGCATCATTGATTTTTATAACCGCTGGATGACTAACGTCGATGGTCTGAACCTCTTTAACTGGAACCGTTATCGCTATGAAAAAACTATAAGAGCCGGCAAACCGCCGCTTCTTATGGAGCGTTCTGTCTATTCCTGCGGCGGCGATTCTCTTGACGAGGAAAAGGAAGAACTGCTTGATATGGTCACTCGACTGATGAAAAACGGCAATATCAATAATTACAATCAGGTAGCGTTTTTGTTCCGCTCCGTCAAGAGCGAAGAGGCAACTGCTATTGGCGAATACTTTGAAGCCAACGGTATTCCGGTGTATTCGCCCCGTTCGGATATGTTTTTTGAGCGCATGGAGGTCAAGCAGATACTTGGCTGTCTGATGATGTGCTTTCAGTCCTATCTTGTATCGCTCAAAAGTGGTGACTTCCGCCGTCCGATCTCCAAAGGTTTGCGTGAATATTATATCACCTGCCTGAAAGCCGCCCTGCCATTAGCAAAAGCGGATGCAAAGTTGATGGCGGCAATAGAAAGCACAAAGAAAATGATTGTCGGACTAAAAAATGATTCGGACACCACACTGCTTGATATTTTCTATCAGCTGATTGCCTTTGAGCCTTTCAGAACACACCTTAGTGCAAAACTTAGTGATAACATATCAAAAACCAGAGCCGCAAGAAATCTGTCGGAAATATCCCGGATGCTGTCAAAGTTTGCTTTTCTGCATGAGATGCACCAGCTGACCGGCAGGAATAAATACACATTGCCGGAGGAGCTTTTCAATGTTTATCTCAAATACATGATCGAGGATGGTATGGGTGAATACGAGGATGCTTCCGAATATGCGCCGGACGGCTGTGTATCCTTTATGACCATACACCAGTCAAAGGGTCTGGAATTTCCTGTGGTAGTGGTGGGTTCTCTTGGCAGTGTCCCGAAGCGTAACAGCGACCCGCTTATGTATTCCGTTGAGAGCCGTTTTTTCCATCGGCGGCCATTTGAGCCGATGTCGGATATCAAGTATTTCGACTTCTGGCGGCTGTATTATACAGCTTTTTCACGGGCACAGAATCTGCTTGTGCTGTCCAAAAAGAAAGCCGACAGCAAATATTTCGGGGAATATCTTGACACTCTGCCGAATGTTTCTGATTTCAAAGAGCGTGTCCGTTTTGCGGATGTCAAGAGCGTCAATAACAAAAACACCTATTCCTTCACCTCACATGTCGCAGTTTATGACGACTGCCCGAAGCAGTATATGTTTATCAAGGAATACGGTTTTGCGAAGAATTATCAGGTTCATTCCTCTGTCGGTACGCTCGTTCATGCGACTTTGGAGGATATGAATAATTATATTATCGAGGGTAACGAACAGAAACTGAGCAAAGAATTGTTGAAACAATGGTTCACAAAGCATTATGAAGAAATGTATGACGAAACCGGCTTTTCACTGACGGAGGAAGAGCGTGAAGAAGTTTTCTCTCAGGTCAGTCGTTACTATCACAGCAGAAGAAACGACCTGCATTTTGCGTGGAAAACAGAAGAGGAAATCGAGCTTGTCCTGCCGGAGTTCATCATGCAGGGAGTTGTAGATCTTATTGAGAACCATGGCGAGTATCTTGAGATCATCGACTACAAGACGGGACCAAAACCCGATATTATCACAAACCCGGAGAAGATCGCCCATTACAAACGTCAGCTTGAAGTCTATGCCTATCTTGTGGGAAAGCGCTTCGGCAAGCGAGTAAACAGGATGAGTCTCTACTACACTAACTGTAAGGACGGCGACCCGCTTATCACCTTTGAGTGGTCGAGAGAGTCTATCGAAAAGGCTGTCAGCGAAATTACGGAGATAATCAGGAAGATCGAAACGAAGAATTTTGACGGCGGTGTAAAGAATGGTTATGCCTGCGCTTATTGCGAAATGCGTCACCTTTGCGGCAAGGGCTGAAGGAGGAAACAAAATGAAATGTCTGATTTGCGGAATTGAAAATAATACCTGCCTGTGCGAATCCTGCCGGGCAGTTACCAATATAGAAAAGTTGTGCATGAACGTGATAAGCTATGTTCCCGGTTCGGGAGTAAATCCTGTGTGGGAGAGTATTTGTGGGAAACTTAACAGACCAGGTTATTTCAAAAATATGGCTTTTGCACTAAGTGCCGATCTGCCGACACCGAGAAAGG
>CACYWT010000087.1 GCA_902778175.1 uncultured Ruminococcus sp.
GAAGACTTACGCTCCTTGAACCCTGCGGGTTCGTTCGCTTACTTTCTTCGGAGCCGGAGTCCGTTCGCTGACACCTGCGGTGTCGCTCTCTATTATGCGAATATCAGGTTTCGTCTTGGTTGACGGAAGTAGGTACGATGTTTGTAAGCTTTAGAAGTAATTCAGGTATAATCAATGATAAAACAGGCGCTTGTTTCCGGACAGGAATTATTGTAAGTCGGAATAATCCAGCCGGAAAGTGACCGCCGCAGGCGGTCACGGCGGCGGTATGGGATTAAGTTTCTTCCGGAGCAGCGCCGTGAACCGCGACCAATAAACTACCGCCTTGTATTCAGAGCGGAGCGCAGCGAGCGACCAACGCGAATTGACCGCGGAGGCACTCCGCCTGCGCTCTCGGTTATCGTATTCAGGTTAAAAATGTATTAATGTAATAATCACCGAATGAAGCCGCGTTTACCACTCATTATGCATTATGAATTATGCATTATGCATTATCTTAGTTATTTCGCTTCGTGGTATTCTTTTTCGGTATTTACGTTCCAGATGTTATCTTTTGTTGTTTTTCCCGAAAGGATATTCCCGACTGCCTCAAATGCGGTACACATGGAATGGTCAATATTGTTGTAACGGTGCTGACCGTTTCTGCCGATACAGAAAAGATTGGGGATAGTGTCAAGATATTCCCTCAGCTCGTCCATGCGGTCATAAGTATCAAAATAGGCAGGATAAGCTTTTTTTACTCTTTCAACATGATAGTCGATAACTTCGTTTTCGTTCCCGATCAGTTTCATCTGAACCATTTCACGGATACCCATTTTTCCGAAATCATCATCGGTCATCGACCACAGCTCATCTCCCTCATTGCAGAAATATTCAAGCCCTATCCATACGGTGTTTTCAATATCCTTTACAAGATACGGCGACCAGTTATTGTATAACTGGAACCGTCCCATCTTTACATTTCTGTCATGCACATATACCCAGTTATCGGGTACGATATTGCCTATGGTCTTTATCTTCGTCCTGTTTTCAAGAGCAAGGTGCGGAACAAGCACTCCGACCGTCATATAGTCACGGTACGGCAGACCCTTTGCGATCGCAAGCATATCTTCGGGAAAATCATTCATACCCTCTGCAAGATCCTTTACCGGCATTGAGGAAATAATATAATCCCCGTCAAGTCCGATTTCCTCTCCGTTTCTGATATATACTACTCCGGTAAGCCTGTTATCCTTATCCTTGACGATTTTTCTGACAGACGCATTTTTGATGATCGTGCCGCCCATTTCGATTATCCTGTCGGCGGTATATTCCCAGAGCTGTCCGGGGCCGAGCTTAGGATATGAAAATTCTTCAATAAGTGAGGTTTCGACCTTCCTGTTTTTCTTATGGAACATTTTTCCGAAGATATCTCCGAGAATAGCTTTTATGGAAAGCCCCTTTACTCTCTGCGCTCCCCATTCGGGGGATATCTCACTCGGATGTCTGCCCCAGAGATTTTCTGTATAATTCTCGAAGAACATGGAATACAGCTTTTTACCGAACCGGTTTATATAGAAATCCTCAAGGGATTTTTCCTTGCGTTTGAAAACTGCGCTTTTCATATAGCTGAATCCGACAACCATAGTCGTGCCAAGCCCCATATTTTTTATGGTATCAAATTTGAGCGATACGGGATAATCGAAAAACTTATTCTTGAAGAAAATACGGGACAGTCTGTTTCTTTTCAGCATTACCCTGTCGGTTTTTTCGGGGTCGGGGCCGCCGTCAACGGTAGTTGAGGTCCGTCCGAGTATAACGTCGTCATAAGGGAGCGCGCCCTGTGTCGGGAGCATTTTCTCCCACCACTGATTGATCTCGGGAACCTTTGAGAAAAAGCGGTGACCGCCCATATCCATACGGTTGCCCTTATAGTTTACGGTACGGGATATTCCGCCGAAGGTATTGCTTTCCTCAAGCACGACGACTTCATAATCGTCTGATTTATCGAGTAATTCATATGCGGCAGTCAGTCCGGCAGGACCTGCGCCGATTATAATGACTTTTTTCATTTATCGGTATTTTCCTCCGTTAATTTTTCTTTATCTGATGTATTGTTATACAGAATAAATTTTCTTGCAAAGAAATTCCACATATAGACCAGAACGACGGCTAAAAGCTTTCCGATGATATAGTACTTATCGGTCGGCAGCAGTGAACCGAACACGGCATAGCTGACGAGTACGCCTTCTCCGAAAAGACCCTCCATTGCGAAAGGCGCGATAATAAGCTGAGTAAGCCCCAGACCGATTATTCCGATAACTGCAAACACGATAAAATCCAGAAGTCGGTTTTTGACCTTTGCTTTTGAGAACACCCACACATTAGAGATAATATAGTTCACAGTCAGACCGATAATAAAACCGAACACCGCGCAGATATCCTCAGGCAGATGAGCGAGTTCGCGTATTAAAATAAGCACTGCCATATCGACAACGGTAGCGATTCCGCCGACAAAAAGGCTGCGAAAGAATTGTATAAAAGTATTATTTGTTCCTTCCACGAACAATTTCTTTAATTTCATTGATTATTTCCTTTTCAAAAAAACATATTTCCACAAATAATATTTTATATCAAATATCTCAAAAAGTCAACCGGCGCGTGCTCGCTTACTTTTCAAAAAAATTCGCAGCGCAGTGTTTCAAAAAAATTCGCGGGCGTCGTGAATTAATCTCTTTGATATGGTATAATGAGACTATAAACTTATCATGAACTTACTCTTTAAGGCAATCAAAAATGCTTATTACCATACATTTTGCCGAGGTGACTATTATGCATTACGTTCAGGCGTATATTTCCAACATCTCATTTCCCACATCATTAGATGAAGTCTATTCATATGCTCATCTTTTCAATATGGAAATGATCCTCGGGTGTGATTTCTATAACTTGCTCAATGATGAAAACTATATGGATTTTGGTAACGTTGAAAAGTATGAAAGCAGAAAAACGGAATGGACTGCTCCGAAATGGTGTAAGGACGGCGATATTGTTCTGTTTATGCACTCTAAGACTGCAAACGCCAGAATAAGCGCCATGAAAACACAATTGCTGTCAAATAGAAGCCGCTATTCCAATGATGCGTTCTGGATCATGATGAATGCTCTGATCCGAGCCAAAAAGATCTATGAGATGTACGGAGGGAAGATCTTTGCGATAGGCAGAATAAACGGTACTCCAATCTATGATCACGCAGATACTGAGCAACAACATTGGAAAAGCAAGATCTATGCTCCTATTGACAACATTTTTCTGCTTGAAAAGCCAATCGACATTTCAGAGTTTCATACAGAGATCATGGTATCCAGGCAAAGCAGCATTACACCTGTTTTCGGAGAACAATATACATATCTCAAAAAGCTGATACTGAAGAAGAACCCGATCGTAGAGGAGTATTTTAAAGAGTCTGTGGCAGAACCTGTACCCCTGACAAATATCAATGACGAGAATTGGTTGAATGTGGTCAACAAGTATCGCCGTAGCTTCTTTCTTGAAATACAATTTCGTTCTTTCTATGTCGATCGTTTTCTGAAATACCTAGGTGATACGAAATCATTTTTCCGTGAATGTGCTTGCATAAAGTCCGGCGCTCCTACTTCTTATGTGGACAATGTGATCAAGTTTGGCGGGATCTATCTTCCTGTTGAAGTCAAACTATCCGTTGACGCTGAAAGGAATATTTTTGCTCAACTCAGAAAGTATTGCAATCTGGACGAGCTTATGCTTACAAAAGAAAAGACAATTAATGCCGGACTATATGAAAACAATGTATTGGTCATTGATACAGAACGGCTGTATATGTACAACAATCAGAAAAAATCTTTAGCTGCCTTAGTTGACCTTGATTCGATCCATACTATCAAAGATATTGTAAACCTACGTCAAAAGGTCATTCAGTCAATTGGATGATTGCAAATTGGCGGATAATGATACCACCAAGAATAGCCGAAGAACTCACGCAGAATCCTTCGGCTCGTTGTTTATGGGGAAATCACGGCATCACACATACACCATGGCCGCATACACAGGCTCTCTGGCAATCAGGCGATCCATGTTCTCCAGTCCTCTTGCTTTTGCAAGATCACCGACCGCCACAGCTCTGAGATACTCTGTATCATTTTCAAGCATCATTCCGACCTGGCGCTCAATGGCTTCTGCTACGGAACGGTCAAGCTCGGTCAGGTAGCTGAGTATCGTGCCGTCATTGACGAGCTTTTTCAGCCTTGCAGGACGGCACTCCGCCGCGGACGGAAGAAAGTTACAGCCACTACTTCAAAGCTATAACTAAGTCATAAAATCAACCGTCACTAAGATAATCTGTTCCCCTGATGCACCACCCCATACAAAGAAGAAAGCTTCCCGGTCATGATAGCGAACGAAACCGAAGGTTTCAAGGAGCGTGCGGCTCAGGGTAATAAGGAAGGAGATTCCAAAAGGGGGAACCTTAAGAGGGCGAAGCCCTCTTGTGGTTCTACCTTTTGAAGGTTGGCGGCGTAAGCCGCCACTTGGGAAGAACTGACGATTTATATAAAAGCTAAGGTTTACTTCAATAATTATCCCCTGCCACCAAAGGAAGAACTAACAGCCGCGACTGTCACTAACTTCCGTCCGCGAGTTACGAAGCTTGTTTGCGTATTCAGAGCGGAGCGTAAGCGAGCGACCAACGCGAATTGCCCAGTGCGGGCACGCACCGGAGGCACTCCGCCGCGAATTTGACTGGGACGGCGATCGGCTTGCGCCGATACGCTGTCAAAAGGTAGAACCACAAGAGGGCTTCGCCCTCTTAAGGT
>CACYWT010000088.1 GCA_902778175.1 uncultured Ruminococcus sp.
TCGCTCTGCTCCGTTGTTTTATTGTTTGCCACACAATAAAGTCACGAGTGTTGCATTTGCTTGTTCAGAGGATTATACTTACCTGTACAAAGCACGCGGGTGCAGGGCGGTCGACCGCCCTGCCGGATTCCAAAGGCAGAGCCTTTTCTAATGCATAATTCATAATTCATAATGCATAATGAATGTTCGCTCTGCTCCGTTGTTTTATTGTTTGCCGTACAATAAAGCCACAAGGACTGCATTTGCTTGTTCAGAGGATTACACTTACCTGTGCAAAGCACGCGGGTGCAGGGCGGTCGACCGCCCTGCCGGATCCCAAAGGCAGAGCCTTTTTTAATGCATAATGCATAATTCATAATGCATAATGAATGTTCGCTCTGCTCCGTTGTTTTATTGTTTGCCACACAATAAAGCCACAAGGACTGCATTTGCTTGTTCAGAGGATTATACTTACCTGTACAAAGCACGCGGGTGCAGGGCGGTCGACCGCCCTGCCGGATCCCAAAGGCAGAGCCTTTGGTGGGGTCCGGGGCAAAGCCCCGGGCAGGTCCGGGCGGCAGCCCGGGGGCAGGTCCGGGCGGCAGCCCGGGGGCAGGTCCGGGCGGCAGCCCGGGGAGAGGGTAGCCGGGAAATTTATGAAAAAAGGATGAATGAAATGAAATGGACAGGACTTAATGAACTGAGGGAGAAGTATCTTTCTTTCTTTGAATCGAAGGGACATCTGAGGCTGCCGAGCTTTCCGCTGATACCGAGGGACGATAAGAGTTTGCTGCTTATCAATTCGGGAATGGCGCCGATGAAAAAGTATTTTACCGGTGAGGTCACACCGCCGCGCAAGAGAGTTACAACGTGCCAGAAATGTATCCGTACTCCCGATATCGAGAGAGTAGGTATCACGGCAAGACACGGTACATTCTTTGAAATGCTCGGCAATTTCTCTTTCGGAGATTATTTCAAGCATGAGGCGACCTCGTGGGCATGGGAATTCTGCACTAAGGTGCTGGAACTTCCTGTCGATAAGATATGGGTTTCAATTTACGAAAATGACGACGAGGCTTTCGATATCTGGACTAAAGAAGTCGGGGTTTCTCCGGACAGGATCGTAAGACTCGGTAAGGAGGATAACTTCTGGGAACACGGCGAGGGTCCGTGCGGTCCATGCTCTGAGCTTTATTTCGACAGGGGCGAAAAATACGGCTGCGGTAAACCTACCTGCGGCGTCGGCTGTGACTGCGACCGCTATGTTGAATTCTGGAACAATGTATTTACACAGTTCGATAACGACGGCAATGGTAACTATGCTCCGCTTGACCACCCGAATATAGATACCGGTATGGGTCTGGAACGACTTGCCTGCATAATGCAGGGCGTGGATAACCTTTTCCTCGTCGATACCGTTCAGAATATTATGAAAAAAATAAGCGAACTTGTCGGCGTAAAATACGGCGAGGACGAAAAGAGCGATATCTCTCTGCGTGTTATTACCGACCATATCCGCAGCGTTACCTTTATGATAGGCGACGGAGTTATGCCTTCAAACGAGGGCAGAGGCTACGTTCTGCGCAGACTCCTCAGAAGAGGTTCACGTCACGGCAGACTTCTGGGTATAAAAGATCCCTTCCTCTATAAAGTAGTTGATACCGTAATTGCAGAAAATCCTGCTTATCCCGAGCTTGCCGAAAAGCGCGAGATCATAACCAAGGTTATCCGCACCGAGGAAGAGGCTTTCGGCAGAACTCTCGATCAGGGCTTTGCTATGCTCAATGAGATAATCGAAAAAACAGAGGTCAACCGCATTACCGGTGAGGACGCATTCAGACTTAACGATACATACGGATTCCCGATAGACCTGCTCAAGGAGATAGCTGCCGAAAAGGGTATGTCTGTAGATGTAGCAGGCTATGATCTTCTGCTCAACGAACAGAAAAAGAGAGCTAAAGAAGCAAGAAAGAAATCTGATACCGAGGCATGGCTCAGCGATGCTGTTGATTTCACAGGCATTGAAAAAACCGTGTTCACCGGATATGAGAAAATAGAAGATGACGGCGTGATCAAGGCTATCGTCAAGGACGGAGAAAAGGTGCAGTTCGGCGGAATCGGTGATGATGTTCTTATCGTTCTCGACAAAACACCGTTCTATGCGGAAAGCGGCGGACAGATCGGTGATGTTGGTACAATAAATACCGACAATGCAAAAATGCGGGTAATTGATACCGTAAAGGATAACAACGGCATATATATGCACCGCTGCCATATAGACGAGGGTACTATCGAAACAGGAGATAATGTAAAAACAGAGGTAAACCGCGTTGCAAGATTTGCTATAATGAGAAACCATACAGCAGCACACCTTCTGCAGGCAGCGCTCAGAAAAGTCCTCGGAACTCATGTTGAACAGGCTGGTCAGCTTGTGACCGATGAGAAACTGCGTTTCGACTTTACACATTTCTCTGCTATGACGGAACAGGAACTCCGTAAGGTCGAATATCTCGTTAATAAAGAGATCGCAAAGGCTTATCCCGTAGAAACCAAGGAAATGCCTATCGAAGAAGCTAAGAAGCTCGGCGCAATGGCTCTGTTCGGAGAAAAATACGGCGATGTCGTAAGAGTAGTAATCGCTGGCGATTTTTCACGCGAATTCTGCGGCGGTACTCATATGGACAATACAGCAAAGCTTGGTCTGTTCCGTATTATCAGCGAAAACTCCGTCGCTGCAGGCGTTCGCCGTATCGAGGCTGTGACAGGCTGGGGAATTATTGAGCTGCTCAACAGATATGACGCTATGGTAACAAATACCATGAAGGCTATGAAAATCAATAATATGGCAAAATTCACCGAAACAGCTGAAAAGCTTATGGAAGAGCTGAAGGCAAAGGATAAGGAGATAGAGGCTCTGACTGCTAAGCTTTCCGCTCAGGGTATAGGCGCAATGCTCGACAGCGCATCTGAAAAGGACGGTATCCGTATTGCCTGCGCAAAATTCAAGGGTACAAACAGCGCAACACTTAAATCTATGACCGATCAGGTTCTGGAGAGCGCTCCTGACTGCATATGTGTAATGTTTGCAACAGACGGAGATAAGGGCAATATTTCCGTAGCCTGCGGTAAGAATACAATGGCAAAGGGAGCACACGCAGGTAAGATAGTAAAGGAAGTTGCTGCACTTGTCGGAGGCAAAGGCGGCGGAAAGCCCGAACGCGCAATGGCAGGTATCGGTGATATCAATGCAATAGACGGAGCTATGTCTAAGGTTGAAGAAACCGTTCTTTCAGTTCTGAACAAATAAACAATGATCGCGGGAGGGAAAATATATGTCTTTTGAGCTTACAGAATGCAGACTCGTATACAGAAAATATTTTCCCTTCTGGGATAATCTTACTGATGATCAAAGGGGTCTGCTTTGTTCCAATACAAGTACGCACAGATTTGCGAAGGGGACGAATATCCACGGTATAGAAGATGTCTGCACCGGCGCAATACTGGTTATCAGCGGATGCCTGAGGGCATATCTTCTTTCGGAAAACGGCAGGGAAATAACTCTTTACCGTTTTAATCCGGGAGAGGTGTGTATGCTTTCGGCTTCGTGCGTACTGAAATCCATTACCTTTGACGTTGTGATAGATGCGGAGGAGGACAGTGAGGTCTATATTGTTCGAGGAGATATCATGGCGAGGGTCGCACAGGAAAACCTGTATGTCGAGAATTATGCTCTGGATAATGCAGTAAAGCGTTTTTCCGATGTTGTATGGGTCATGCAGCAGATAATGTTTCTCAGTCTTGACAAGCGAATAGCGGTTTTTCTTTGGGATGAAATGTCCAAGACAGGAAGCATGGAAATAAAGATGACGCATGAACAGATAGCAAAATATATCAGCTCTGCGCGTGAGGCGGTAACGAGAATGTTGAAATATTTTGCCGGTGAGGGAATACTTGAATTGTCAAGAAAAGGTATCAGGATAATCGACAAGAAAAAACTCAGGGAACTGATATCATAAATATATTCTGAAAATCAAACAATGGGTGAAAGCATTATGAAAAAAAGGATCTCAAAAGCAGGAATCATAGCCTGCGCCGCTGCCGGCGTTGCTTTGGCAGCCGGAGCAGTTGCACTGACGGTGTATTTGAAAAGAAAAAATGAACTCAGCGTTGATCCGGCAGATGACGAAAAAGAAATACTTCCCGTTCCTGAGACTACGCTTGCCTTTTCTTCGTTTGATGGTGGCGGTCCTAAGTACAGCGTCAGCATTGATGATGAGGGTATCATTGCGTATGATGAGAAGAAAAGGTATGATGATCCCGATCATGACCAGATGGGGGGATGCGGATATGATGTTATTTTCACATTCAGGGGAGTTGCTCCGGGCAGAACCAATATGACGATTTCGGCACGTTCACCTATCGCGGAAAACTATGACAATCATTATTCCGTGACTGTAAGCGATTCTCTTGAGGTGACAATAGAACGTATCCCGGAATCTGATGAAACAGCTGAAGTCACAGAACAATGACAGCAATATTACTCTTTATACGGGAGATATTTTTCATTGCGTTGAAGATGAGCTGAGATCATCGCAGATGGAAAAACTAAAACTATGTTTTCAGCTCGTGTTGCCTTTAATGTCAACACTAATTAGCGGAGCGAGAAAGACATATCTTTTATAACCGCAAAGTATGTCCCCCGAGTCTCGCCTGCCGGCTCGGTCGGTGCTTCTGCTTCGCAGAGGTGTCCACTGGACACCCGCACCCTCTAAGGGCTTGCCTTTGCTTGTTGAAAGCAAAGCTTTTAATAGTCCAAAACAGCGGAACGGATCAGTTCTGCTGTTTATTTTTGGGATCATTAAGGCAATACTGATTATTCACAGACCGGCGTTGTTGTGCATGGAAAAGAGCCTGCAAAGGTGGTATTTGTTTTTTTCTGATAATGTAATAGATTCATTTTTCGCTGCATATGATATGGTATGGGGAAGAGAATTAATAAATTTTTTGTGTGAATAATTTTCTTTAAAAATATAGGATTAACTCTTGACAAATGCTAAACATAGTGGTATACTATTAAAGTACTTTTGAGGTATGCAAATACCGCGGAGTGGAGCAGTTTGGTAGCTCGTTGGGCTCATAACCCTAAGTTCTCCATTCTGTATGGTAATTTTTACATTTTATATCGCGGAGTGGAGCAGCTTGGTAGCTCGTTGGGCTCATAACCCAAAGGCCGTAGGTTCAAATCCTACCTCCGCAACCACATTTTTATTCTTTTAAGGTAAAAAACGCAAGTTTTTTGCCTTTAAGTAATACCATAGAAGCTCTGTGATATTACTTAAAGGCAATCCCCCTGATCGCACAGAGGGAAAACCTTCATATTATGTATTTTGAAAATCATATTGATTGTGTTGTTGACAGTTTAAAGTCGTACTCTACGACTTGTATGGATCCTTGGCAACTCTACTACCGTCGGAGATGTTCTCGCGTGTGATGCAAGACTATCCCTATCACGCCGACATCGTTCATATCCTCGCTGAATGCGTGGCTGTTGCAATCTGACGATTTAAATAGCGGGGTTCTTGTCCTACTAATCCATACGGACTATATTCGGTTTTCAAGGTACATTTATATTGCTCTCTTTTACAAGACACAATAAGTGTCAGGTCAAAAAAATAGTCGAATTCACATCAAAACATGAATCGACTCTTGACTATTATTGCAACATAGACCTTATCATTGTATCAAATGTCATTCGTGAGCTGGTGACTCATGATTGATGTTTAGCCGGGGAGTTATTGCTAGTAACGAACCGGCTCGATACTTTTTTACAGACCTAACATTTCAATCACACACTACATTTTTTTAAATGTCAATATAATATTTATTTGATGGACTATTTTCACAAAAGAAAATGGTCTTTTTTGTTGGGATTTTATAAATCAAAGTCTAAAATGATGACATAGGTCATCTTTTTTCGACTGGGGGGGTGAAATATAATGGAACAGTATAATTCATGCGCCGACTGTCTGAATTTAGGTCGTGCGGTTTATTGTATGCAGTGTGTCAGGATGAATAAGGGACACAAGGATATGTTCCGCAGTAATGCTCCTGATACTCTCCCCCATAAGCCTATTAACAGCAAAACTGTTATTTCACAAGCTGAGAAAAGATAAATGCTTCATAATCCGGTTACTCTCAAAAGGGGAACCAGTTCCCCTTTTTGAAAAATAGGAACTGGTTCCTGTTTTGCTTAAAACGATGACCTATGTCATCATTTTCAAAATGATAAACCCCTCCGCTATGAACTGTTTCACGGTGGAGGGGATTATTATATATAAAAATAAGCAGAGG
>CACYWT010000089.1 GCA_902778175.1 uncultured Ruminococcus sp.
GAAGCCCTCTTGTGGTTCTACCTTTTGACAGCGTATCGGCGCAAGCCGATCGCCGTCCCAGTCAAATTCGCGGCGGAGTGCCTCCGCGGTCAATTCGCGCTGGTCGCTGCGCCTCCGGCTCCGCTCTGAATACAAGGCGGTAGTTCATTGGTCGCGGTTCACGGCGCTGCTCCATAAGAAACTTAATCCCTGCCGCCGCCGTGACCGCCGCAGGCGGTCACTTTCCGGCTGTATTATTCCTACTTACAATAATTCCCGTCCGGAAACAAGCGCCTGTTTTATCATTATTATACCTGAATTACTTCTAAAGCTTACAAACATCGTATCTACTTCCGTTACCAAGACAGAACCAACAATTTCTACGAAAGTAAGCGAGCACGCGGCGGAGTGCCTCCGCGGTCAATTCGCGTTGGTCGCTCCGCCTCCGGCTCCGCTCTGAACTCGTACCGATAATTTACTGGTCGCGGTTTTTACTTACTGACAATCGCGGCTTTATAGTTGAATCCCGATGGTTTTTTCAAAACAATCAAATACTTGCGGCTCTCATTCATTATGGCGGAGTGCCTCCGCAGTCCATTCGCGTTGGTCGCTCCACTCCGTTCCGCTCTGAATACAAGGCGGTAGTTTATTGGTCGCGGTTTTTACTAAATGACAATCGCGGCTTTATAGTTGAATCCCGATAGTTTTTTCAAAACAATCAAATACTTGCGGCTCTCATTCATTATGCATTATGCATTATGCATTATGCATTAAATGACAATCGCGGCTTTATAGTTGAATCCCGATAGTTTTTTCAAAACAATCAAATACTCGCGGCTCTCATTCATTATGCATTATGCATTATGCATTATGCATTAAATTTGCATTATTGACGTTATGCATTATGCATTATGAATTGATTTCGCGTTAACTTTTTTGTGGGGAAGGCTTATGATAAAGACTGAATGTAAAGATGCATTTCTTATACGGATAATGAAATTTCTCCGGCGGCATCCGTTTCTTACGACGGGGGCTGCCTGCCTTTTGTGCGTCGTTCTGACTTCGTGCGAAAACCTCTCCCTGATTGCCGCGGCTGTTCCGTCAGCAGCACTCTTTGTATCGGGTATTGCCGCAGCAAAATATATCAGCTGCAATGCCTGTGAAAAAAGCAGAAAGACCCTGTTCGTCCTGCTGAGCGTTTTTTCCGGCGTGTTTGCCGCTATATTCATGCAGATCCTCAGAATATCAGTCAGACCTCAGCTTGTAATACTCTGCACAGGTTTCGTTTCCCTCGCTGCGGCTGCTGCGTATCTGTTTTTCAGCAAAAAACTTAACGCAGGCAAAATGATATTTCTGCTCCTTGTCGCAGGCTTTCTTATGCGGCTTGCCTATATCATGACGGTTTCTGTACACTATAAACAGCATGATGTCGGCAGTATAGAAAATATGGACGGTCATCTGGGTTATATCGCTTATTTCGCATATAATATGAAACTCCCGGATTTTGACGTAAGAAATGTATATCAGTTCTATCATCCTCCTCTGCATCATTTTCTTGCGGCAGTATGGGTCAGGCTGCAAAGCCTTCTCAGAATATCGCCTGAATATTACTGGGAGAATGTGCAGATACTGACTCTCTTCTATTCAAGCTGCTGCATGATACTGAGCTGCAGGCTTTTCCGTCTGCTTTCCCTCAGAGGCAGGGGACTTGCCGCGGCAATGGCGGTTATCTGCTTTAACCCGACTTTCTTTATCCTTTCGGGGAGCATCAATAACGATATTCTTTCCGTTACGCTGGTGCTGGGGGCATTTGTAAATACTTTTTATTGGTACAAAAGCAGGAGCTTCGGACGGATAATGTGCATTGCCGCCTGTATCGGCTTTGCAATGATGGCAAAGCTTTCGGGCTGGATGGCTGCCCCTGCGATCGCTTTCATATTCATATTTGTATTCTTTAAGGATATCGGTAATTTCAAAAAATATGCCGCTCAGTTTGCGGCGTTTCTCGGACTGAGCGTGCCGCTCGGTCTGTGGTGGGAGATAAGGAACAATTTCTCCTACGGTGTTCCGCTGACTTATGTGATGAGGCTGTCCGACAGATCGAAACAGTATATCGGAGATATTCCCGTAATGAAAAGACTGTTCGATTTCAGTCCGTATCAGTTTGCCGATGTTGCCGATCAGTTCATAATGTACGATTGCTCCTACAATGAATTTAATCCTCTGATCGCCCTGTTCAAGACCTCGGCATTTGACGAGATGTATACGGTGAGAAATTATCCGCAGCTCGTATTCTGGGACAAGCTGCTTTTCTGGGCGGTCGTTGCCGTTGGGATAACGGGATTCATTTCAATGATACTTACATTTTTCCTTGACGGCAAAATGACAAAAGTACAGAAGATATTCGCAGGGATAATATATCTTACCTATTTCATAGGATATTATGTTTTCTGTCTGGGTTTTCCGCACGTCTGCACGGAAAATATCCGTTATGCGGTACCTCTCATAGTGATGGGGGCTTTCTTCTTCGGAAAGGGCATTATGCTGACCGAGAAAAAAAGGGGAGCGGCGGCGATCTGCGGCAGGGTTGCATTATACATAATGACTGCGGTATATTCACTGAGTTCGGTAATATTTTATTTTATAACCTATATGCATTAATATCGGAGTGATACAAAAATGTTTTTCAGAAAAAAGGAAGTTCTGTCATCGAGTGTAGAATATATAATAGTCGGGCTTGGCAACAGCGGAACGAAATACGAAGGTACGCGGCACAATGCAGGATTCATTGCGGTTGACTGCATTGCAGAAAAGCTTGGCGCAAAGATAGACAGGATAAAATTCAAATCGCTTGTAACGACCTGCGCATTTGGTGAGAGGAAAGTATTGTTGATGAAGCCGTCAACATATATGAACAATTCGGGACTTGCCGTTGTAGAGGCGATGCAGTTTTACAAAATACCGCCGGAGAGAGTCATTGTAATATTTGATGACATCTCGCTTGACGTCGGGAAAATGCGTATACGGCGCAAGGGAAGTGACGGCGGACACAACGGGATCAAGAACATCATATATTTATCGGGAAGTGATCAATTTCCGAGGATAAAGCTCGGAGTGGGACACAAGCCTGAGCGGTGGCAGCTTGCGGACTGGGTATTATCGCAATTCACGGAGAGCGAGTACAAGCTTTTAACCGAAACGGCGGACAAAGCGGCGCAAGCGGCGGAGCTGATGGTATCGGGGCAAACCGACAAAGCGATGAATCTTTTTAATTCATAATTGTAATTTTTAAGGCAATACCGCACAAAGATAGTGCCGCAGATGCGCCGTCAATTTTTTCGTCAGAATGTGCAAAACGAGCGTAGTTAACCTGACGGTTATCAAGCGAGTCTTGTGCAGAATGACGGAAAAAGAGTACCCCAAGGGCACTTCCTTCGGGCGCAGCAGATGTGGTGCTAAGCCGTAAGGCGGTCTCCCAGCGGTGTTGCCTTAAGTAAAAACCAATTGGCTCCGCTCTGGGCACTCCGCCGCCGGAGCTTATGTAGGGGTTGTTTTTTTTTGTCGAGTATATTATAATATGGTGGTATAGGGAAATAATTATGAAAAGAAGAAAAATCTTTTGAGAAAGGCGGTGGTAAAATGACAGAAAGTGAGTTTCAGGAATTTTTGATAACAGTCGGTTATAGATATAATAAAAAATCAAAGTCAGCATTCAATTCCTATGAGGGATTCCATACTATAATTGAATTTAACGATATCGAGGGAAAATATTCCCTCTCGCTCGATGCTCAGCCGGTGAGTATAGATGCACTTTCTGAAAAAATAAAATCTTTCGCTGCCGAAAATAAGGATTATATCGCTAAGGCGTTCTATTCATCAAAATATAAACAGATCAGATTAACTGTTAAAATGACCGTCGATTCTGAAATCGACCGCGAACATCTTAAAACTACCGCAAAGTTCGTGATGGATCTCTGTAAAAGCGATACGATGACTCCGCTTTGCAGGGTCTGCTCCCGTAACCGTAAAACGGGTCTTTATGTCATCGGTACGGCGCTTACTCCTGTCTGCGATAACTGTATCGTCAGAAAACGCCGTCAGTATGAAAAACGCAGGGATATGTTTGAAAAGAAAAAACAAAATATGACCGCAGGTCTTTTCGGCGCAGTATTCGGCGCGGCTCTCGGTTCGTCAATCTATATTCTGATTTATCAGTTCTTGCCGCTTTACGGTATCTGGGGAGGAATAATCGCTCCGCTCAGCTTCGGCGGCTTCGTCCTGACAGGTAAACGCGCAACTAAACTCAGCGCCGTTTTCTGTGAGATCATTTCTGTATTCGCTTTTGTCGCGGCAGAATATATGGCGCTTATCGCGTCAAATTCTATTATGATCGAAAAAGACGGCGGCGGTATCGCCGTAAGCGAGGCTATCGAACTTACTAATATGACATTGACCGAAAGCTCTTACCTTAATTCGGTTATTGTTGAACTGATCGTCGGAACAGTTATTATGCTTGTGATCGGAGCTGCTTATTTCCTGAAACGCAGCCTTACCCGACCGCTGAAGATCTCTAAAAACGTCCTCTGATCCAGAGCTTACATTTAAAAGCTTTGCTTTCAACAAGCAAAGGCAAGCCGTAGGCTTGCTGTCGTTCAGTGGGAGATTTTTACTCCCACTGAACGGATATATGGCACCCGCCGGTGGACACCTCTGCGAAGCAGAAGCACCGACCGAGCCGGCAGGCGAGACTCGGGGGACATACTTTGCGGTTATATTTCAGCGGAGCTTGCTGTTTGCAGCTTTATCATCTTGACCGCGCTGACGTATTATGCTATAATTAGCACAGCGCCGCGCAGACCGACCGGAACGGACGGATATGTCTTTGCGACAGAGAAAATAACCTGATTATTTGAGGAATGGAAAAATGAAAAAAACCGTTGTATTGTTCTTGATGTATGTTATAATAGTGATATGTTTCACAAATCTTATGGAGCTTGCTTATTGCAATTTTATAAACCATACAAGCTATAAATTTGAATTGGTCACCTGCCTGATAATACCGCTTTCTGTGGCGCTTGTAACGGGTTTTATACTCTTCTTCAGCGATTCCAGAAAGAATAAAAAGATCAGTAAGGAAAAAATCACTGTCAGCGCCGAAGAACCGCCGATCAGTGAAGATGAAAACAGCGGCGTTGATGACAGTACTGATGATGACAGTACTCAGGAATAAAAAGAATTTCAAGGAAAGGGAAAAATAATATGAAGGATCCCGAAAAGCATTTTTCCGGGGCGGATGCCGGAACGGTATATTCTGTATTATCCGGGTTTCCGTCCATTGATAAAGAAAACAGCGCTGCTCCGGATTATGACGAAAAACCCCGTATCGTCAGCTATCTTGAGCTTGATGAAAAAGAATATGAAATGATCCGTTCATTTATCGGGGTGGGTCCCTTTGAAACGGATCGCTTTACCCATTTGCAGTGAGATATCCCCTGAACGGGTTGCGGCATATCGCCGCGGACAGTTCGTTTGTGCCATCCTGTCCCTAAACAAAACCAGGACAAACTATAATGGATTATTGACCGGAGAACAGTCCGGTCTTGTTGTAGTGCGTCTGATAAAAACAGACGCATATTTTTTTTTCGGAGTGATAACATTGTATTATATTAAATCAAGTGCAGCTTTCGACAGCGCGCATTTTCTCAGCGGCTATAAAGGCAAATGCGCAAATATCCACGGTCACCGCTGGGTGATAGAGGCTTGCGCCGCAGGAAATGAGCTTGTCGGCAGCGGAGAAAAAAAGGGTATGCTTATGGATTTCGGAGATCTGAAACGTGAGCTGAGGGCTATTGCCGACAGCTTTGACCATACTCTGATATATGAAAAAGGTACTCTCAGGGAGAAAACTCTTGCGGCGCTGAATGAGGAAGGGTTCCGTCTGACGGAAATACCCATGCGCCCGACTGCCGAGAATTTTGCGGAGTATTTCTTCGGGATACTGAAAGAAAAGGGGATACCCGTAAAAAAAGTGACAGTATTTGAAACCCCCGACAACTGTGCCGAATATGAGGAGGATAATCCATGTTCCCTGTGACAGAACATTTTATAAGCATAAACGGCGAGGGCGCTCATGCCGGAGAGATCGCTCTTTTTATCCGGTTCCGCGGCTGCAATCTGTGCTGTTCCTACTGTGACACGCGCTGGTCGTGCAGGAATGACGCTCCTGCCGAAATGATGTCGGCAGATGATCTTGTCAGGCTTGCCGGTGACAGCGGAATAACCAATATTACCCTGACAGGCGGCGAACCGCTGTTGCAGAAGGAATTGCCGGAGCTTTGTTCCCGGCTGATACAGAACGGACACAGGGTAGAGATCGAAACAAACGGAAGTCTTTCTGTTGAAGAACTTGCCGCGATGCAGGATCGTCCCGTATTCACAGCGGACTACAAGCTGCCGTCGAGCGAATGTGAGGATAAAATGCTGACTGAGAATTACAGATATTTCGGAAAGCATGATACGGTAAAATTCGTAGCAGGCAGCAAGCGTGATCTTGAAAAAGCGAATGAAATAATCAAACAATATGATCTCATTGAAAGATGTCATGTATTCATCAGTCCTGTTTTCGGAAAGCTTGATCCGAGTGAGATAGTAGAATTTGTAAAAGATAACAGGCTCAACGGAGTACGTTTACAGCTGCAGATGCACAAATTCATCTGGCAGCCCGAAACAAGAGGAGTATAAGGAGTAGAATATGGATAACGAAGCTATTGAATATCATATCCGCGGACTATTGAAAGCGATAGGGGAGGATCCCGACCGCGAGGGACTGAAAGAAACTCCGCGCCGTGTTGCGAGAATGCTCAATGAAGTACTTGAAGGTACGGCATATACAAACAGTGAAATAGCGCAGAAGTTCAGCAAGACATTTGAGGCTCCGTCGGGGAGTGATGGTGATATTGTAGTCATGAAGGACATTACGGTATTCAGTTATTGTGAGCATCATTTTGCGCTTATGTACGACATGAAGGTAAATGTAGCGTACATACCGTCGGGGAAGGTACTCGGACTGAGCAAGATCGCGCGGATCTGCGACATGGCGGCAAAGCGCTTACAGCTCCAGGAGAGGATAGGGAGCGACATTGCGGAGATAATATCGCTTGCAGCGGATACGCCTGATGTTGCGGTATGCATAAAGGGGTATCACAGCTGCATGACGGCAAGAGGGATAAAGAACACGACAGCGGCGACGGTTACGGAAACTTTCCGCGGAAAATTCCGGGAAGAGTGTGATCTGAGGGAAAAGGTAAGGTTTTAATATAATGCATAATGCATAATGCATAATGCATAATGAATGAGAGCCGCAAGTATTTGATCGTTTTGAAAAAACTATCGGGATTCAACTATAAAGCCGCGATTGTCAGTAAGTAAAAACCGCGACCAGTAAATTATCGGTACGAGTTCAGAGCGGAGCCGGAGGCGCAGCGACCAACGCGAACTGAGAGCGCAGGCACTGCGCCGCGAATTGACACCGGCGGCACGCCGGCGCGACCGGTAAATTATCGGTACGAGTTCAGAGCGGCTGTCGCAAGTACTTATATAAAAAAATAAGGAGCATGAATTATTATGAAAGCACTGATACTGTTCAGCGGCGGTGTTGACAGCACGACCTGTCTTGCTATTGCCGCTGATAAATACGGCAGCGAAAACATTATAGCTCTGTCGGTGAGCTATGGTCAGAAGCATATCCGTGAAACTGAGGCTGCAAGGCTTATCGCGGAAAAATACGGGGTAAAGCACCGCATACTTGATCTTAAACCTGTATTTGAAGGATCGGACTGTTCGCTGCTTTCGGGTTCGGACAAAGAAATCCCGAAGGAAAGCTATGCCGATCAGCTGAAAAAGACTGACGGAAAACCCGTTTCGACATATGTTCCGTTCCGCAACGGGCTGTTTCTTTCCTGCGCGGCAAGCATAGCGTTGTCCGAGGGCTGTAGTGAGATATGGTACGGCGCGCACAGTGATGATGCCGCAGGAAATGCCTATCCTGATTGCAGCAGTGAATTTAACGATTCGATAAACCGTGCGATAAAGCTCGGAAGCGGCGGTCAGCTTGATGTTATTGCTCCGTTTATCGGGCTGACGAAGGCACAGGTCGTTGCAAAGGGGCTTGCGCTGAAAGTTCCCTATGAGCTGACATGGAGTTGTTACGAGGGCGGTGATATTCCCTGCGGAAAATGCGGAACCTGTCGTGACAGAGCGGCAGCCTTTGCTGCGAACGGACTATCTGATCCTGCGCCCTTTAAAAAGGCTTGACCTGAACTTTCCGTTCTGTTTCCCGGTGAGTTTCTTCCCGGCGCGAGTTACGAAGCTTCCCGATGTGCCCAGAGCGGAGCCGGAGGCGCAGCGACCAACGCGAATTTAATGCATAATGCATAATGCATAATGCATAATGAATGAGAGCCGCAAGTATTTGATCTTTTTGAAAAAACTATCGGGATTCAACTATAAAGCCGCGATTGTCAGTAAGTAAAAACCGCGACCAGTAAACTACCGCCTTGTATTCAGAGCGGAACGGAGTGGAGCGACCAACGCGAATTGACACCGGCGGCACGCCGGCGCGAATTGAGAGCGCAGGCACTGCGCTGGCGCGTGCTCGCTTACTTTCGTAGAAATTGTTGGTTTCGTCTTGGTTGACGGAAGTAATTACGGTGTTTTTTAGCTTTAGAAGTAATTCAGGTAATGATAGGTCAGAAAAGAGCAGCCGGAAAGTGACCGACTGCGGCGGTCACGGCGGCGGTATGGGCGGCGGACCCGGTCAAAGATAAAAAAATAATATGAAATTTCTCCCTGCAGGATCATTCCGCAGGGAGATTTTTTTTCAGTCAGCGTTGCCGCTTTTATTTTGTTATGATTTTTTTTGCGGAAAAAAGATGTATTTCGCGCTCAGTATCAGCATGACGCGGTATAATTCCGCTTACACTGCCAATAATAGATACGGAGGTGTAAGAAAATGCAAAGCATGAAAAAACAGAGAAATCACAACCGTTCACCGAGAATGAATATCGGGTTCTATATTTCTCTTGCGATATGTCTGATCGCGGTAGGAGCGGCGGCATGGACGACATTTTCGGGAATAGACGAATACAACCGCAGTGTACAGGAGGAATCCGCCGGACAGTCGCAGCATACCGAGGTCAATGACGAGCTGAGCGGACAGACATACGAGCGCAGCGAAGCAAAGCCCGAAAGCAGTGCTGCCGTCAAGGAGGAAAGCAGCCGTGACGAGAGCAGCAAAGCAGAGGTTAAAAAAACAGCCGCAAAAACAGACGAAACAAAAGCTTCGGCGGTAAATGCGGAGCAAAGCGGAGTGAAAAGCAAAAATTCAACTGTAATTTCATTTCCTGTTGAAAACGGAAAGATAATCAAGCCGTTCAGTCCGAAAAATCCGCTCAGGTCTGAAACGATGAATGACTGGCGCACACACAGCGGAACGGATATTTCGGGATCATCGGGAGCGTCCGTCAGAGCGGTAATGGCAGGAAAGGTCATAAGGATATATAATGATCCGATGTTAGGGAATGTTGCAGAGATAGAGCACACGGGTGGATATACTGCGCGTTACTGCGGATTGGACGATAATCCGGTCATAAAAAAGGGAAACATTGTCAGTTCAGGAGATACGATAGGATATCTCGGGGCTATTCCCTCCGAAAGCAAAGACGGACCGCATCTTCATCTGGAGATCAGATATGACAAGGCATTATTTGATCCGGCGCTGATATTCAGCAATGAAAGCGCGGCTCGCGCCGGGTAAAAACTCATGGGAAACAGAACGGAAAGTTTAGGTCAAGCCTTTTTAAAGGGCGCAGTGCCTGCGCTGTCAATTCGCGCCGGGCGGAGTGCCTCCGCTGTCAATTCGCGGCGGAGTGCCTCCGCTCTCAATTCGCGTTGGTCGCTGCGCCTCCGGCTCCGCTCTGAATACAAGGCGGTAGTTTACTGGTCGCGGCGGAGTGCCTCCGCAGTCAATTCGCGTTGGTCGC
>CACYWT010000090.1 GCA_902778175.1 uncultured Ruminococcus sp.
AGAATATCAATGCCGTCAAAGAACACCAGTATCTTTTTCAATGCGATTTTCCGTTCGGTTTCTACACTTTCTGCAATAAGAAGATATTGCATCGTTGTTTTGAGAATCTGATTATATAGATTGTTTTCAGATAGTTCATCAAACTCACAGCTTAATTCGTTTTTATGTTGGATCCTGTTTGTAATTGTACCGGAGATATTCAGCTTTCCACGCATCACAGATAATGATTCATTTTTGGTGACATATGTCCGATACAGCCCCTGCTTTATTTGTCTGGATACACCCTTTGCGAGAATCTCAGCAAAAAGATCTTCGATTTTTTCAAAAGCTTCTGAGCTTACCTCCTCATAATTCGATTGTCTTAATATTTGGAAGGCATAGGTCAGCATATAGTAAATATTCTTTATATAAATGCTTTTGTCCTTAGTCATCAAAAACACCACGCAGATTGTTTTCCCAGAAAGACAGCTTTTTCGGTTCATCGAACCAATATTCGCTGAGTGTAGGAATAATATCAAATTCAACAACAGACCGCAGCCATTCATCAGTGCATCCAAGAACCTCTCTGCCACAGAAATAGCTGTGACCGATCTGGAATCCCTTGCCCAGAGCTTTATCCTCCAGTATTTCTTTGTTCAGCTGCTTGATATGGCTGATCAGTTCATTGAAGGTTTCGCTATTAAGACTTTCCTGATATTTTATAAATCCTTCGGAGCTGAAACCCGGTTCCATTTCAAAGAAACTGAATCTGCGTCTGAGGGCATAATCGATCATTGCAAGACTGCGGTCGGCTGTATTCATCATTCCAATGATATACAGATTATCCGGTACAAAGAACTTCATTCCGCTGTAGGATAGAGTAACCTGCGTTCCTCTGTAATCTTTGTCTATCAGCATAAGTAGCTCGCCAAATATCTTGCTCAAGTTTCCTCGGTTGATCTCGTCGATAATGAAAAAATAATCCTGCTCCGGATGATTTGCTGCCATTTTGCAAAAGCGATAAAAGATTCCTTCGCTTAACTTGAACTCCGCACCGTTCGGACGGTATCCCATAACAAAATCTTCATAGGAATAATTCTGATGGAATTGTACCATCTCAATTCTGTTTTCATCTTCTTCGCCCATCATTGCGTAAGCCAGCTTTTTAGCGGTAAATGTTTTTCCAACACCGGGTGCTCCCTGGAATATGATGTTTTTCTTCAACCTCAGCTGATTTACCAGGACATCAAAACGGTTTGCATCCATATAAACCTTGCTTAGGAAATCCTCCTTCGTATAGGGCTTCTTGACTGCATCAGGCTGCTTGATCGGATTCTCTTCACGAATGATGTCCATTATGAAATCATATTCGCCTTTTGTCAATTTGAAAAGACTTCCGTTTGGCTGCACAAAGAATTCCATTTTTGCCAGTTCAGGAGCTTCCTTCAAAACAGAGTATTCAATGGGAACCGAGAGCCCCTCTGTCTTTGAAAAATAGATCATATTGCCATCATTTTCCTGTGTTATTTGTCCTATTGCTACGACCTTTTTAACGGGATTTGCTTCATATCCGATCAGTATATCTCCGGCTCTGACATCCAGAAAGTTCTGAAATACACGACGTTTATTGCCGTTTTCGTTGTACAAGGTATAGCTCTGTTCCTCACCTATGCGAATACTTGAAAAACTCCATATTTTTGGATTAGCTGTCAGCCACCAGTATCCATGTGCATTATTATCTTGCTCTTCTGTTGCATATAGCTGTACCGAACTAAGATCGATCTGTTCAGTGGCAGTACTTAGTTCATCACGAAGCCGCCAGATAAATACACCTTCTTCCTCTTTGCTGGCAGGTTTTCCTGTAAAGAGAATAGGCCACCAGTATTCTTCACCGGAGCGAAGCTCCACAGTATGCAGCTCCTTTTTTTCAGCTACTCTTTTTGCAAGAGCAGAACAACCTTTATTATAAAAGTTGACAGTTTCTCCGTATTTGACAGAAAGCTGTGAACAGGTAGCCTGTCCGCCGTAATCCTTCAATCGTTTTATGATCTGTAGACTGCTGATTGTGAAAACAGATGTGTCAGTAAGGAGTTCTTTCCAATCCTCAACGGACAATGGAGAGGTATATCCGGCAGGGATCCAATCTTCATCAGCAAGTTCTTTTTTCTTTTCGTCCAGATAATAGCTGCCAAGATAATGACCAAAGTCTATGGTAAGTGTCCGACATTCTTTATCATGATAGCAGGCAGAGGAAAGAACCTGCTGCATAAGTCCGATCAGTTCTGTATCTTTCTTAATCTCGGTGCAAATCTCATCGTAAAGTCTGAATCCGCCTATCATGCTATCCACAGAACCATTTGCCTTCGGTTTATAATCGGCACCAAGTTCTTTTGCTGCAGCTTGCATCAGTCCGTATTTGTATATGTAGTATTTATCAGGGTATCTCAGCCAAAGATATGTGCTTATGGTGTTTGTGTTCTGATAATGGTTTTTCCAGGTGCCGTCATTATACTTATTACGTATTTCCTCACACGCAACCTGAAAAGCATCAATCCTGACTGCCAGATCCTGTTTTTCATCATATAGAGCACGGAACATTTCACGGACTGCCTCTGCCTCTGCCTCTGCTTTGGCAAACTCGATCATCATTCCTCTTGGATACGCATAGCCTGATACTAAGAGATTTGATGTTTTATCTGTCGCTTTTTTGAACATTTCAGCAAAGTTATCTGCATCAATATCCCAGTGATCCTGAAACTGTTTTATTGCTTCCCATTTATATTTTTCATTTTTCCAGATAGACAGAAATCTGCTCTTATAGCAGGCAAGTAATGGGTTCAGCTTTTCTATGCTTATCATATCATTTTCTCCTTGTGCATTTATTTATGTCATATCCGCATTATCCGTCCAGAGCTCGCACTGCGTCATAACGGTCTGCACGGCATCATCCATACCTTCCGGCGGATAGCGGTGCTTTTTGAGCAGCTTTTTTATCATCATACGCATTTTGGCTCTGGCACTGTCACGCTTCTGCCAGTCGATAGTACGGTTCTTACGGAGAGTATCTGCAAGTTCCTTTGTAATAGCGATAAGCTCTTCGTTTTCGTAGAAATCTTTGATTGCCTGCGGTTTTGTAAGTGCATCATAGAATGCAAGCTCGTCAGCAGTCAGACCTAACTGCTCGCCTTCCTTCTGAGCAGCGGCTATCTGTTTTGCAAGATTCAGAAGCTCCTGAATAACCTCTTCGTTTGTCAGCATACCGTTGAGGTAACGGTTCATGGCCTGCTGTATGATCTCGCTGAATTTTTCGGATTTGACAACATTCGTGCGGCGGTATATCTGCACCTGTTCTGCAATCAGCTTTTTCAGAAGCTCAACAGCAAGATTCTTTTCCTTCATTTTTCCGATCTCTTCGAGGAACTTCGGGTCAAAGAGGGAAAACTCCTGTGATACATCTGAGAAAAGATTTATTACCCCATCGCTTTTTATGCTTTGTTCAAGAAGTGCATTTATCCTTGCATTCATTTCCGGCAGAGAGATTTTCTTTCCCTCGCCCTGATTCATAAGGCGCATAACAAGCACACGCACAGATTCAAAAAAGGCTGCTTCAATACGCAGTGGTTCTTCTGCAAGGGAAGAACACAAGGACAACGCCTGCCGCATAAGCAATGCCTCTTTCAGAAAATCCTCACGTTCCCGCTTTTTATCTACTGCAACAATGAAATTGACTGCACCGCTGATAGCCTTTGAGCGTTGGAGATCAGTTCCAGTGGTAAACGTGGAATAATCGTAGCCGTGGAAAAGGTCGCGGCAGATCGACAGCTTCTCTAAAAACTTAGGATAAGCTACTTTTGCAATATCGGTATCCCCGTAATTCTTCTTATCGCGGGATGTATAGTCGTTCATAGCTTCTTTCAGAGCCGCTGCAATGCCGACATAATCGACAACAAGTCCACCTTCCTTGTCACCAAATACACGGTTGACTCGGGCGATCGCCTGCATCAGGTTATAGCCCTTCATAGGCTTGTAGACATACATCGTGGCAAGGGAAGGCACATCAAAGCCTGTCAGCCACATATCAACAACAATGGCAATTTTCAGAGGGCTGTCGTTATCTTTGAACTTCTTTGCAAGCTCGTCCTTGTGCCGTTTGTTTCCGATTACAGACCGCCACTCCTCCGGATCTTTGTTGCTTTCAGTCATGACAACAGCGACCTTTTCCGTCCAGGAGGGGCGCAGTTTCAGAATGCGGTTATAGATCTTCATAGCGATTGCACGGGAATAGGCTACGATCATAGCCTTGCCCGTGAGCAGATCGGCACGGTGGTTTTCGTAATGGTCGAGAATGTCATCCACGAGAGATGCAATCGTCTGCTCGTTGCCGAGTATAGCCTCCATCTGTCCAAGCTCTTTCTTGCTTTTTGCGATAACATCCGGGTCGGCATTATTTGCCATGATGTCATACTCTGTATCTATCAGGCGGAGAGTAGCCTCGTCTAATTTCAGCTTGATAACACGGCTTTCGTAATAAACCGGGCGGGTCGCACCGTCCTCGACAGCCTGTGTCATATCGTAAACATCAATATAGTCTCCGAAAACCTCACGGGTGCTTCTGTCCTTCATAGAGATGGTGCTTCTGTCCTTCATAGAGATAGGTGTACCCGTGAAGCCGATATATGTAGCATTCGGCAGGCTGTTGCGGATGATACGAGCTGTGCCTACCTTGATTTTTCCTGTTTCTGCATCGACCTTTTCTTTAAGTCCGTACTGTCCTCGGTGTGCTTCATCTGCCATAACAACAATATTTCTGCGCTCGGACAGAGGCTCGTTTGACTCCTCGAATTTTTGCATGGTGGTAAATATTATGCCGTTTGCCTGTCTGCCATTCAGCAGAGATTTCAGATGCTCCCGGCTTTCGGCGTGCATCGGTTCCTGCCGGAGAAAGTTCTTACATTTTGCGAACTGTCCGAAAAGCTGATCGTCAAGATCGTTGCGGTCAGTCAGTACAACGATAGTCGGGCTGTCAAGTGCCGCTTGCAGACCCTGAGCATAAAATACCATAGACAGCGACTTTCCGCTGCCCTGTGTATGCCAGAACACGCCGCCCTTACCGTCTGTCATAGTAGCATGAATAGTTGACTGGATCGCTTTATTGACAGCAAAATACTGATGATATCCTGCAAGTATTTTTGTCTGTTTCAGACCTTCATTGGAAAAGCAGATAAAGTTCTTTATAATATCAAGCAGACGCTCTTTCTGAAAGATACCCTCAAAGAAGGTATCAAACTGTGCGTACTGGGTGTTTTCGTAGCTGCCGTCCTTGGTTTTCCATTCCATAAAGCGGTCTTCGCCGGAGGTGATCGTTCCGGCTTTTGATGTCAGATGGTCGCTCATAACGCAGATACAGTTATAGATAAACATCGACGGTATCTCGTGCATA
>CACYWT010000091.1 GCA_902778175.1 uncultured Ruminococcus sp.
GTCTCGCCTGCCGGCTCGGTCGGTGCTTCTGCTTCGCAGAGGTGTCCACTGGACACCCGCACCCTCTAAGGCGGCGGGTGCCATATATCCGTTCAGTGGAAGTAAAAATCTCCCACTGAACGACAGCAAGCCTACGGCTTGCCTTTGCTTGTTGAAAGCAAAGCTTTTAAGATTCAGCTCTCTTGCTCCCGTCTGCATATGCTCTTATTATCGGCGCGGTACGGATCAACACCTTTTCCGGCACACAACATATTATGTAATAAACCAAGTATTTATTATTATCGTGCTTCCCGGAGGAAATTATGAATAGTGTAAACAGCTTTGGAATAATCGGCGGCGATAAAAGACAACTCTACTGCGCTCAGAAAATGGCTGAAGACGGCTTTACTGTATATATATCAGGTTTTGAGCATTGCTCCTGTCCCCCCGGATGTATTCCGGAAAATCCCCGCACAACTGCACGTCTTTCAGATGCAGTTATCCTTCCTATGCCCGTGTCGCGCAGCAAGGGAGAATTATTTGCTCCCTTTTCCGACGGTATAATACCTCTTTCACTGCTCAGACAAACGATCCCTGCGGATAAACCCGTACTTTGCGGAATAAACGGAGCGGCTGAGCAGTACGAACTTGACGGTCTGAGGATCATACGATACAGCAGCCGTGAGGAATTTGCCGCCGCTAATGCAGTTCCTACCGCAGAGGGCGCTGTTGAGATCGCCATGAGAGAATACGAAGGCACAATAAACGGTGCGGACTGCCTTGTGACCGGCTACGGAAATATCGGAAAGATCCTTTGCTTTATGCTAAGAGGACTCGGCGCAAATGTGACTGCTGCCGCAAGAAAACACAAGGACAGGGCTTTGATCCGCGGCTCAGGTATGAAAGATGCGGATATATATTCTCTTTCGGGGCATTATGATCTGATTTTCAATACCGTTCCTGCATTGATATTCGACAGACATACCCTTGCACAATGTGCAGCGGAGTCGATCATTATCGACCTTGCGTCCATGCCGGGCGGTATCGACGATAATGCTGCCGATAAGCTGAAAATACCTGTCATTCATGCATTATCCCTGCCAGGAAAGGCTGCTCCGAAATCTGCCGGCATAATAATAAAAAATGCAGTTTATAACATCATCAGGGAGGAAGAATTATGAACGGCATAACAGTGGGCTTTGCCCTGTGCGGATCCTTCTGCACTATAGGCAAAGCCCTGACGGAAATGAAAAAACTGAGAGATATGGGATATGAGATCCTGCCCGTGATCTCGGAAAATGTCCGCAAAACCGATACAAGATTCGGCGCGGCTCAGGGTATTATTAAAAAAGCCGAGGAAATAAGCGGCAGAAATGTGATCTGTACCATCAAGGACGCAGAGCCTATCGGTCCTAAGGGAATGACAGATATCATGCTCGTCGCTCCTTGCACAGGTAATACAGCCGCAAAACTCGCCCATGCTGTCACCGATACGCCGGTTACCATGGCAGTGAAATCTCACCTCAGACAATCAAAGCCTGTTTTGCTTGCAATTGCGACCAATGATGCGCTCGGAGCGTCAGCACAGAATATCGGCAGACTGATCAATACAAGACATTATTATTTTGTCCCGTTTTCTCAGGACGATCCCGTGAAAAAGCCTAATTCACTCGTTGCGCATTTTGAGCTTATTCCCGAAGCTCTGGAAAATGCGCTTAACGGCAGGCAGATTCAGCCTGTTATCGGATAAGCTGCGACTTATTCCGTATTATTCAGAAGGTTTCGGCATACAAGGAATATTATTGCCGTGACGATCATATTCCATATAAGAACCGGCGCGCAAAGCAGCGTTGCTGCTATCTGCCCCAGAGATCCGGCAAATACGGACAAAACAACAAGTCCGGCAATTATTCCGGGCAGCATCGTCAGAACTATCATCGTCATATAGAATGTGATGAATACACCGCCGGTGCTGTCTATGCCGACAAGCCGCTGCGCAAGTATATTTGCTGCTATATACAGACTTCCGAAGCTGCCGTATGTCAGTGCCGCAATTATCGGGTCAATTATTTTGCCACCGGTAAATGCCGCAAGAAATGCAAAAGTAATTATCCCGTCTGTAAACGGCTTTATCAGTCCGGTTGCAGCTGCCATCAGCAGCTTTTTTACCGCTCCGTCCGGAATAAGATAAATATAGGGCTTTGTCAGTTCCTTTACCCAATCTCCCGATGCGCTGAAGAAAAACTGAACATATGCCAGTATTATCACCGACGCAAGATATACTATCGTGCGCTCGATATCCGGCTTTGCCTGAAGTATTCCGAAACCGATAACAAAAGCTATAAACAAAAGTACGAATGTATTAATATTAAACAGCAGGAATCTTGAACGTCTGCTGCCCTCAAGCAGGTGCTTGAAAAAAATCGACGACGCTCCCCTGCCCTTTTTTATTCCCTGCCTGCGCAGCTTGATATTCCTGCCGCCCATCATAACTTTATCGGACATCTTGCCCTCGCGTACCGCTTGCTCAAATTCATAATGAGCTTCGGCTCTTGACAGGACGTCTTCATAATAATCAAGCTTTGTGAACATAAAGGCGAGAATACTCAGAATAACAAGTACTGCTGTCAGCGAGCTGTATACAGCTATATAAGTAATGTTTCCTTCCATTATTCCGAATACAAGTCCGTGCATCCAACCGATAAACGGTATCATATCCAGAACCGGAAGTGTGATCGCCTCATAAATATGTTCAACCGAGATACCCTTGCTGAATACATAGATAAGTGCAGTTACTACCGGGAAAAATATCAGGAAATAGATCATCCACTTCATCAGCCTTGCGCGCCCCGGATGATTGCTTGCAAGGCAGAATATCATCAGAGTGACAAGCTGAACCATAATCAGCATCAGTATTATCCCACCAAGGAGGATAAAAACCTCTGTCATACCCAGCTTGAACAGATTTACAAGTATTCCGCCGTATGCCGCAAAGGTTACCGCAAGAAGGATCATTGTCGCAAGACGTCTGCCAACGCCGTATATCAGCACAGTCCTTTCTGAAATCGGCGCGACAAAGATATTCGCTACATCGCTCAGTGAGAAAAAGCTCGTTCCGGAGCTAAGCCCTTTCCGCAGGACCGGTATGCTGATAAAATACAGTATTGCAAGATATGCGCCGCTCAGCAATCTCATATCGCTGAGTTGACCGCCGGCAAAGTTTTCGATATCAGCATTAAAGCCAAGCATTGCGACATATACCATACTTACGACGATCATTCCGTAAAGAAAAAATTTCAGCGGATGGCGCAGAGTATCAAGTATTGCATTTTTCAGTGTTTTCCTGAGCAGAAAAAGAATTGATTTCATTAACCCTCACCACCGTATACAATATTCAGTCATGCTTTTCGGTAATATTAAAAAACAGCTCCTCAAGATTTTCGCCGCTTTCCTCCACCTGTCTGCGTGAGCGTTCAGCCTCGATGCGTCCGTTCATCATTATAAAAACTCTGTCCCACACTCCCTCTACGCTGTCGAGCATATGTGTGGAAATAATTATTGTTGTCCCCTTTTCTTTCATCTCAATCAGCATCTGTTTCAGTTCCTTGATAGCATGGGGATCAAGTCCGACAAGAGGCTCATCAAAAAGGAGTACCTTGGGTTCGATAAGCATTGCACAGCATATGCTTATTTTCTGCTGCATTCCCTTGGAAAGCTCCATTCCGAGCTTCTTGCGTTTATCGTCAAGCTCAAAGCGGCGCATAAGATCATTAGCCCTGTCCTCCCAATCGGTAAGATCATAGGCACGGGCTATAAATTCCATATGCTCCCATACAGTAAGAAGCTCAAACGGCGCAGGTATCTCCGGAACATATCCGAGTATTCTCTTAGCCTCTATACTTTTATTATTAAAGCCGCAAAGCTCTATTTCACCCTGAAAACGCAGCAGCCCCGCAATACATTTTATTGCAGTGGATTTTCCGGCGCCGTTCGGACCGGCAAGAACTGCTGTTTCTCCGTCATTTACAAGAAATGTCAGATTATCGTTTGCGACAAATTTATGATACTTTTTTGTAAGATGAGATACATTCAGCATTCTTTTCTCCTTTTCCTGTATAGTTTTATTGACTATATTAATAATAACATTTATTCGTACATATTGTCTATATATTTACTGAAAATATTTATTGATTTGATAAATTACTACAACTAATATTTTCAAGCATTATCAGTTATATAACATTTTGTATTTATCATATTTATTATACAATTTGTATCGCCGTTTGCAAATATTTTTCTTGTAATTACCGATACTATATGATATAATCAAATAGTCGTAAAGAACGACATACAGTTGGTGTTGATGGCGTCGAGGGTCCACCCGTTCCCATGCCGAACACGGAAGTTAAGCTCGATAGCGCCGAAGATACTTGGTTGGTGACGACCCGGGATAGCTCAGTCGGTAGAGCGCATGACTGTTAATCATGATGTCACTGGTTCGAGCCCAGTTGGGGGAGCCAAAGCGAAAATCCTGACACGAAAGTGGTGGGATTTTCGTTTTTTATTATTCATTATATTATTCATTTTTTTACTCTTCAGTTTACGCTTGTCAGGATTTTCTAAATGAATACTGAAAACTTAATAATGAAAAAATAATAATTTTTGCAAACCGCAACTTCTTCCGGTATATATTGTCATTTATGACTGATAGTGCCGTGAATGAATTACAAGGCTTATTGCAGGAGTTCATATACATTTTCAAGTGATAATATATATCTTTTTTATTATTCATTTTTAATTATTCTTTTTAAGGCAATACCGCACAAAGATAGTGCCACAGATGCGCCGTCAATTTTTTCGTCAGAATGTGCAAAACGAGCGTAGTTAACCTGACGGTTATCAAAGCAGATGTGGTGCTAAGCCGTAAGGCGGTCTTTGTGCGGTGTTGCCTTAAGATGATTACAGTCTTATAAATTGCATTTTACGCGTCAAGATCCCCTCCGAAGTTTTCGAGGGAGTCGATGGTTATTTTGCAGCCTTCCTTGACGTGCTGCATTATGTATTTCATAATACTTTCGGGTACACCGACACATCCGCCTGTATAAGTGCGGTTTACACGGAGGCAATGGAAGAAAAATGCAAAGCCCTTTTCCTCTTCACATTCAGAGTTATATCCCATATTCATATTTACGAGCTCGTTGAAGTGCATACCTTCACGGGCATCACCCGACCAATAATAATCATCATCGACCTTTGTGTATTCCATCTGACAGCCGGGATCGTCCGCAAGTCCGAATGCCTTGTCAATAGTGAATGTTCCGACAGGAGTGTAGCAGTCGTTGATATTCGCATCTCCGAGTCCGTCAAGTCCTATAAAACCAGGAGTGGCAATTATCTGCTCCCACTCACCATCAGAATTCTTTTCGTGCATTGTTATATAAGCTGTTGTTTTATCAACTCCGGCAACTACTATAAGCTGCTCACAGTCCTTAGTTGCCTCTAATTTCGTCACCCATTCGGGGGATTTGCGTATCTCCTGATGTGTAAAATACAGATCAGATGAATCATTTTTCGGGGAAGTATCCTGAGTGCTGTTTTCAGATGAACTTACAGAGCTGCTTTCGGGACTTTCAACTTTGTTGCTGTCTGTATCATTTCCATTCCCCATGCAGCCTGCAAACATACCTGCCGCAAGAGCTGACACAAGAAGAACTGTCATTATCCTTGCTGTTATTTTTTTCATTTTCATTCTCCTTTTATTTCAAGGATAAAGCCGCTCAATAGTAATTGTATTGAACGGCTTTTTTTAGTTTTTGATATAGTTATTATTTTTCGTCTTTCCTGTGCTTTTTGCTGAGCATTACTGCTGCACCGAGGCTGCCAAGTGTTACTGCTGCAAGTGCTGCTGCGGAGGTTGCATCACCTGTAGCAGGTGTGTTTGTAGGAGTCGTGTTTGTAGGAGTCGTGTTTGTAGGAGTTGTGCTGCCTCCGTTTGTAGGAGTTGTGTTTGAGGGAGTATTGCTGCCGGAATTGTCATTTTCGATCGGTTCAAATACAGCGGTAAGCTTCATAGCTTCATTTACTTCTACTCTATAGGTGGCATCTGTTGATACGATCTTGCCATCAGCATCATTTTTCCAGCCGACAAACTTATATCCCTCGTCAGCCTTTGCTTTGACTACAACAGTATTGCCGGGGAGCACTTTCAGATAAAAATGCTGGTATGGCATATCATCATCAAACTGAGGATCATCATCTCTTTCGTCACCTGTGACCTGTCCCTTACCCTCTGTATTGATTTCGAGAAGGAGCCTGTCAACATCCAGATCAAAATATGCTTTGATATTCATGTCTTTGGTAACTTCAACGCTGAGTGTATCCTCTAAGCCGATCACTTCCTGCTTATCCTCGTCATACCAGGACACGAATCTGTAGCCCTCGTCTGCCTTTGCCTTGAGCTTAACGGTTCTGCCTTCAAGAACGGACAGTGCGAGTGATGTAGTGTGGTATTTGTCAAATTCGGGTTCTGAGCCGTCCTCGGTGTATGCAATCTGACCTATGCCATCTCCTATATTGACATTCACGCGGTGTCTCTCTCCGGCAACATCAAAAGCTGCTACCAGGTTCATCGGCTCATCCATTTTAACCTCAATGGTATCCTCCATTGAAATGATATCATTGGTATCCTTATTTGCCCAGCAAACAAAAATATATCCCTCTTTAGGCTGTGCCTTCAGCTTAGCGGTCTCGCCCTTGATAACATTCAGTGCAACGGAATCTCCGTAAATGTCGTCCTCTCCGAATCCCGGCTCAGTACCGTCCTGAGTGCCCGAGATCAGACCCTCGCCC
>CACYWT010000092.1 GCA_902778175.1 uncultured Ruminococcus sp.
GCTGCGCGACAAGGTACAGGAAACCCTCCTTGAAATGAAAAAGGACGGCACACTCGAAAAAATCGCAAAGGCAAGAGGTCTGGAAGACGCTCTCTGTCTGAGCGAATCCGATTCCTATATCGACGCGCCCGCAAAGGAAAACACTGAAAATCAGGACAAGAAAAGTATTGATTACATGAGTATGATCCGTCAGCTTGCTATAGGTATGAATTATTCCATGCTTATCTTTTTCCTGACGCTCGTCTTTTCATTGCCTCTCGGTCTGCTTATCACCTTTGTAAGAATGTCACGCTTCCGCGTACTGCGCTGGATCGCAAAGATATATATTTCCATCATGCGCGGAACTCCGCTTATGCTGCAGCTGCTCGTTGTATGCTATGCGCCGTACTATATATTCAGAATACCGCTTGACGAATCCTACCGTTTCTATGCGGTCATCATCGGTTTCTCAATAAACTATGCAGCTTATTTCGCTGAAATATTCAGAGCCGGCATACAGGCTGTGCCTAACGGTCAGCGTGAGGCTGCCGCTATCCTCGGTTATTCCAGGGCGCAGACATTCCGGAAGATCATCTTCCCGCAGATGTTCAGAAATGTTCTTCCGCCCGTGACCAATGAGATAATCACTCTCGTAAAGGATACCTCCCTTGCATTCGTTCTTGCATATACGGAAATATTCACTATCGCAAAGCAGATCGCGGCTGCTCAGGCAAATATCATACCGCTGTTCGTAGCAGGTATCTTCTATTATGTATTCAACTTCCTCGTTGCCTTTATCATGGGCAGGATAGAAGCTAAAATGAATTATTATAAATAAGGAGGACTCATCATGAAACTTCTTGAAATAAAAAATCTCAGCAAAAGCTTTGACGGAAAAAAAGTTCTTGAAGATATAAGTCTTTCCGTTGACCAGGGCGAAGTTGTTTCCATTTTAGGTCCCTCCGGTTCGGGTAAATCGACCCTGCTCCGCTGCGCGACCTTCCTCGAAACAATGGACAACGGCGAGCTGAGCTACTGTGAAACTCCCGTTGTAACAAGCAGAAACGGAAAAGCCGTATATCCCTCAAAATCGCAGATGAAGGAAGCAAAATCCCATTTCGGACTGGTTTTTCAGGACTTCAACCTTTTCCCCCACTACAATGTAATAAAAAACCTTTACGACGCACCTGTAAGCGTGATGAAAAGGGATAAGGACGAGGTAATGGAGGAATGCCGCAAAATACTTAAAAAGGTCGGTCTTGAGGATAAGGAGAAAGCCTATCCATGCGAGCTTTCGGGAGGACAGAAGCAGCGCGTCGCTATAGCGAGAGCATTGGTGATGAACCCCGATATGCTTTACTTTGATGAGCCGACATCTGCTCTTGACCCTGAAATTACTGCAGGCATACTGCGTATTATGAAAGAGCTTGCAAAGGAAAAAATGACAATGGTAATCGTTACGCATGAAATTGATTTTGCAAGAGCTGTTTCCGACAGGGTGATTTTTATGGACGGAGGCTTTATCGTTGAACAGGGTAAGCCCGAAGATGTTATTGACAATCCGTCAAATGACAGGACCCGTGCGTTCCTCAAAAAGCTTTCTGTCTGAATCGGTTCAAAAGGACTGCCGCCGCTGAATGACGCGACAGTCCTTCTTTTTTTCGCTGACAGGTTTTACATAGTAATGGTTATATCTTCCTTTTATTTTGTAAAAAGCGACATCTCTTAAATGTTTTTTGATAAAGAAATACGCTTTTCCTTGAAAAAAGAAAAGCTTTGAATTATAATATATTTTGTTATAAAAAGGAGAATCGCTTATGAGAATGTTTTTTACAATACTTATCTGCAAGCTTTTGCGCTTTTTCGGCGGACTTATCGGAAAAGGGAGCAGTCTTCCGGGACAGATCGCGCTGAAGCTTTGTCCCGATATACTTGACAGGATCACTCTGCCTGAGTATATTATTGCCGTAACTGGCAGCAACGGAAAAACATCTACTGTCGAAATGATCGCGCATATCCTGACGGAAAACGGCAAAACCGTAGCATGGAACAAGGAAGGCTCTAACCAGATCGAGGGAGTTACTACTCTGATCCTCGGAAGCTCTACTCTCGGCGGAAAAATCAAAAGCGATATCCTCCTTATTGAAAGCGACGAACGGTTTGCTAAATATACTTTCAGCCATATTACTCCCACTCATTATGTAATAACTAACCTGTACCGCGATCAGCTTACCAGAAACGGTCATCCCGAATGGGTATACAATGCTATCAGGGAAAGCATCAAGGACGAAACGACACTTATTCTTAACGCAGACGATCCGCTCGTATCTTCCTTCGGGCAGGGACGAGAGGACACTATCTGGTTCGGAGCAGACCGCCTTGCAAGCGATACCGAAAAACTCGTAAGCGTATATAATGACGGAGCTTATTGCCCTGTCTGCAAAAAGGCTATGAAATACAGCACACACCATTATAACCATATCGGACATTATTTCTGCCCGTCATGCGGCTATAAAAGACATGATACGGATTACACCCTGACAGAGCTTGATCTTGAAAACGGAACCGCAGTTATCGACGGCAAATACAATATCACACTCGCTCTGAAATCACTCTATAATATATACAATATCCTCGCGGCGTATACCGTTGCATCATTAGTCGGAATAGACGGCGAAAAGATCGCTGCCGATATGAGCGATTATGTTATGAAAAACGGCAGAGTCGTGACATTCAGCATCGGTCAGAGAGAAGGTACTCTGCTTACTTCAAAGCATGAAAACAGTATCTCTTACGATCAATCCATCAGGATCGCAGCAGCAGATAAACGCGGATGCGACGTTATGATAATCGTTGACGCTGTAAGCAGAAAGTATTTTACAAGCGATGTTTCGTGGCTGTGGGATATAGATTTTGAGATGCTTGACTGTGAAAATGTACATAATATCATTCTCTCGGGAAAATACTGCAACGACCTTGCCGTCAGATTCAGCTATACGGATATCCCCGAAAGCAAGATCAAGATATTCGAGAATATAGACAAGGCGTATGATCATCTTAACAGCGACCGCAGTGAATATATCTATACCATAACCTGTTTCTCGGACAAAAATAAATTTCTCAGCCTTCTCAAAGGAGGAAAAAAATGAAAATTCTCCACCTTTATCATGATATTATGAATCTCTACGGTGATTATGCCAATATTTCCGCACTAAAGCGTCTGTTCGGATTCAGTGGGATAGAATGTAATGTTGACAGGATCACATTCGGTGAAAATGCCATTATCAGCGATTATGATTTGATATATATTGGTTCAGGCACAGAACGCAACCAGAAGGTCGTGCTTGAGGATATCAGAAAATACAGGGTTTCACTCAAGGAATACATAGACAAAGGAAAGACAATTCTCATGACAGGCAATTCCTTTGAAATGACCGGCAAAACCCTGAAGGACGCCGAAGGGAACGAATATGAAGGTCTTGGCATTTTCGATTTCACAACGGAAGAGCAGAATAAGGTACGCAATACAGCCGACGCTGTTTTTACAGCGGATTTTTCTGATAAGCCGCTTGTAGGATTTATTAATAAATGCAGCGAGATCAACGGGATAACCACTCCCCTGTTCGATGTAAAAATGGGGCTTGGAAATAAAAAGGACGACACAAAAGAGGGTATCCGTGTAAATAATTTCTTCGGCACACATCTGACGGGTCCGGTTCTGATAAAAAACCCGTATTTCCTGATATATATTGCAGGTATCATTGCCGGAGATGAAAGTAAGATAGATACTAAAAAGCTCGGCTTTGAAAAATCAGGATATGAGGTCACACTCAGTGAGCTGAGCAAAAGAATGAATAATGACGGCTGACAAAAAATAGTTTAAAAAATTTCAAAATAATATTGACAAAAGTCAAAAAATATGATATTATAGTAAAGCCGTCGGAAACGGCGGCATATAATAAGCTGGTGTAGCTCAGTTGGTAGAGCAGCTGATTTGTAATCAGCAGGTCGGGAGTTCGAGTCTGTCCACCAGCTCCATTTAAAAACAGCCTGCATTTTTATGCAGGCTAATATTTCGGGGGAGTTCCAGAGCGGTCAAATGGGGCAGACTGTAAATCTGTTGCTTCGGCTTCGGTGGTTCGAATCCGCCCTCCCCCACCAAAGCGAAAATCCTGTCACGAAAGTGGCAGGGTTTTCGCTTTGTATTATTCATTTTTAAGTTTTCAGTCTTAAGTCTTCAGTTTACCGTGTCAGGATTTTCTAAATGAATACTGAAAACTTAAGACTGAAAAACTAATAATTGTTGAGTACTCAGGATTTCTTC
>CACYWT010000093.1 GCA_902778175.1 uncultured Ruminococcus sp.
GTAAATAATCAAAATGGTAATTACTCTAACACGAAAATATCATGCTTATTTTTATACAAAATATACAATTTTTTCACGTAGTTTCATGCGGCTGCCCTGGTAATATTTTATGAATGGAGTGGTAAAAACGAAAAATTTTGCAGACAATTTGAGAACGGCAAGGCTGAAAAAAGACTTTTCACAAGCCAAACTTGCAGATCTTGTCGGAGTACAGCAGTCGGCAATATCTCACTTTGAACTCGGTGACAGAATACCCGGTGTAGCTACTGCATCAGCGATCGCCGATAAACTTGACCTGACACTTGACGAGCTTTTTCATGGAGATTTTTCGGCAAAAACTGATGTTCAGACAGCGACAGCGGAAACTACGGACGAACAGACAGCGGAAAGGACAGATGAAAATGAATGAACTGAAAATTTTTGAAAACGAACAGTTTGGCACTATCAGAACGGTGGAAATTGACAGTACACCATACTTTGTGGGAAAGGACGTTGCTGAGGTGCTGGGGTATGCAAAAGCAAGAAACGCACTTGCAGCACATGTTGACGATGAAGATAAAAAGGATGCCCCGATTCAGGGCGACCTTGGTGGTACACAAAACATGACTATCATCAACGAAAGCGGACTGTACAGCCTTATACTTTCCAGTAAGCTCCCGAAAGCAAAGGAATTCAAACACTGGGTGACAAGCGAGGTACTTCCCTCGATCAGAAGGCATGGTATGTATGCAATGGATGAGCTTATTGAAAATCCTGATTTAGCAATAAAGGCACTGACAGCATTGAAAGAGGAGAGGGAGAAAACAAAAAGACTCACCGAAACAGTCGCTGTACAAAGTCAGCAGATATCAGAGTTGAAACCAAAGGCAAGCTACTATGATGTTGTACTTAACTGTAAGGACCTTGTGTCTATAACCGAGATTGCAAAGGACTACGGCAAGTCGGGCAGATGGCTAAATGAAAAGCTACATGAGCTGGGCATACAGTTCAAGCAGGGAAGTAAGATCTGGCTTCTCTATCAGAAGTATGCTGACAAGGGATATACAAGCACCAAAACTCAGACCTACAACGGAAATGATGGTAATGTACATACAAAAGTACATACCTACTGGACGCAGAAAGGCAGACTGTTTATATATGACCTGCTGAAAGAACAGGGCATCCTTCCGCTTATAGAAAATAATCAAAAAGCGGCAGTGTAAGGGGGTGAAAGCATGAAGCTGTATGCACTGTATGACACATACGAAACAGAAACAGAGCCGGGAGAACTGCTGTGTACGTCTGATGATTACGCAGAAATCGTAAAAGCGGCGAAGCTCAGAAGCACAGAAACAGACGGCGAATGTGAGCTGTACGTATGGAGCGTGTTGAAAGGAAATGAAACATCGTAAAGGCTGTAAATACAAAACCTGCATATACTGTCAGACAGAGTGGAACGTCAGCGTAAAAGACAAGTACGACCGATATATTTGCCCGGTATGCAGGCATAAAAATAAGCATAAAAATGAATGAAAGGGGCTGTTATTGTGGCAATAGCATTAACTATCAACAGAGGTAAAAATATGGGTATGTCTTTTATTGATGATAGTTGTATAAGGTCGCCGGAAGAGGTAAGACAAATACTTGATAACTGCCGGGAGATCATTATTAAAGACGAGATCCAAAGAAGACATAAAGAGCAGGCAGAAAAAATACTTAAGGAACAGGAATCACCCAAATGACCCGATACGACCGCCGCCAACAGGCGATAAAACTGACGATATGGCTGATGATATTTAGCCGACAGGAGGACAAAACATATGCCGGAAGAAAAAGTATATATGAAAGGCTACAAAGGCTTTGAAAAAGGTCTTATTTGCAGAGGTAAGCAGTATGCAGAAAACACAGTTTACGAGGAAGATAAAGCGGAGATATGCGAAAACGGTATGCATTTTTGTGAAAATCCGTTTGAGGTTTGGAGATATTATCCGCCGTGTAACGATAAAGGCGAATTCAATGAATTTGCAGAGGTTGAAGCGTTAAGCGATCCACAAACAGATGATAACAGTAAATTTTGTACAACAAAGTTACAAGTCGGAGCAAAAATCAGGTTTACAGACTTTGTAAAAGCCGGTGCGAAATTTATACTTGAAAAAACAAAGGATAATGCCGCAACGAACACGGGCTACTGTTCCGCCGCAACGAACACGGGTGACTGTTCCGCCGCAACGAACACGGGTGACTATTCCGCCGCAATGAACACGGGCTACTGTTCCGCCGCAACGAACACGGGTAACCGTTCCGCCGCAATGAACACGGGTGACTATTCCGCCGCAACGAACACGGGTGACTGTTCCGCCGCAATGAACACGGGCTACTGTTCCGCCGCAACAGTCGAAAGGAAAAATAGTATAGCAATAGCCACAGGTTATCAAGGAAAAGCAAAAGGCAGTAAAGGTAGTTGGATTGTTTGTACTGAACGCGACAACGATAATAATATACTGTGTGTTAAAGCTGCTCAGGTTGACGGCGAGAAAATCAAAGAAAACACATTTTACACTTTAAAAAATGGTGAATTTGTTGAAAGTGAGGATAAAAAATGAATTTTTACAAGAAAACACCGTTCGCAATGAAAAGAATGTTCGTAAATCTTAACGCTACTCGTAAGGCACTGCCGCCCAAAGAGCGCAAGGAGTTTGACAAGTGGTTTGTTCTGGAGCAGTTCAAAGCTGCCGCAAGAACAATGAGTGCCGATGAGCTTGTGGAGCTCAAAGCCGAGATCGTCAGACTGACAAAAGAAAAGGAAGAGCGCGCCGCAGCAACTGACAGAAAACCGAGTATCAGAAAGGCTACAATTTACCGACCAAATCAAGATATAGGTTATGGCGGCTATGTGAGAGAACGGGAGGTCGTATGATACTATCAGATAAAACACAATGTCGTTTCTGCAAGGAATACGGCAGAGTCAAGAAATTCCCGTGTTGGTGCTGTATCGGTGTAGATGACAAAGGAAAGGTTCACTGTGAACAGGCGGCAAGACGGTCAAACTGTTGGTGTCTTGATTCTAAACCTAATGGAAAACCCTTTCGTATGCAAAACTTCCATATTATCGGCAAGTTTCTTACAGAGAGATATGGTGTCAATGTTAAGCTTTTACCTATAACTGATAGTACTGCAAGATTCAGTATCAAAGATGTTACTGATTTCAGGGTTGAAATCGAAAGCAGAAAGTTGAGATTTCCGATTACAGCTGTGTTTTCGTTTAATAGCGGCAAAGACACATACAGCTATCAGGAAATTGTTGAAATTTTGATGAATTATGAGGTGCGAGATGAGTAGAGAAAAGAAAACCGCCGTCGGAGTGGCAACTCCGGCAACGGAAATAGATAAACAATCTACGGATATTATAAATCAGGCGATAGAAAAAATCGACCCAAAATCAATAAAAAATGCAAATCGTTATATGAAAGTCGTTGCAGAGCCAGTTGCAAAAGCTCTGCACGGCTTTTGCCGACAGTCGGAGGAATTTGCGAGGGCAATTACCGAAACTGACGTGACCTTTCAGGAATGCCTTGAAGCGATTACAAAAGGCATAGGGCAAGCTCTTTCTGACATTGATACATACCAAAGGGCAGTTGAATATTACTTTCCGGGTGCAAAGATCGAGTTTAAAATGACGATCCGCATGAGTGAATATGATCTCGAAGAGCCAGAATCCAGAACGGCAAAGCCTGAACCTGCACTGAAGAAAAACATTGACCTGTCACTTGACAGCCTGTTGGATTGGTAGGTGGCAGCATGAGACAACAGCGAAAGATGGATCTGATTAACCTTTTTCCTGCCGTTCCTGGTGAGATAACAGAACAAATGAAGGAAAAAAAAGGTGCAGCAAACTTTGTTGTGTTTCTGACACGGGGGGGGAGAGTTATTTGTTCGGTGTTTCCATAGATACAGCAAAGGAAAGATGCTTGCAGAGAGGCAGAGATATGTTTTTGCGAAAAATGGAGCAGTGAGGTACGGTAAAAAATACAATCCTGCGAATATGCAGTATATATGGAATCCTTTGAAGGAAGTCAGGGAGCCTGTTTTCTGCCTTCAAGGGTATCCGGGTACCTTTAATAACAGTTATGTTTGTCTGAATCGCAACGCTATTTACAAGTCTGATATGCGGTACTGTCAGCTTAACAATGTTCCTACAATTCATGACAGAGATGTTAATGCCGCAAAAAATATACTTTCGGAAGGATTAAGGCTTTTAGCCTGATCAATAACAAGTAGGGATGGTTCAGCCCGA
>CACYWT010000094.1 GCA_902778175.1 uncultured Ruminococcus sp.
ATCTTCTGCGGTACACAGATAATATACATACTGTCAGAACATATTTTTTCACGGCTGACAAAAAAGAGCATGACCGTTTTCTATATCGGACAAACTGCTATCGTTGTTATTTTGCTGTCTATGAGTTTTGTCACGGATACAACACTTTTGGTTATCCTGTGGCTGTTTACAGGCTTATGCGATGGTACAGCCTTTACTATAACCAAAAAGTTAAAGCAATCTGGAAAATATGATAAAGCTCCCATAACATTTTCAGAAAATGCCGGATGCATTCTGGGACAGCTTGCGGCAATTCTTGTTTCTGTGTTTTTCGGTACATATTCACCTGATATCATGCTTGTGTGCGGTGCGATAAGCACATTGGCAGCTATACTCTGCATGATAATCACCATGCAAAAAGAGAAAAAATATGACGGCATCGGCTAATTCAGTTCATAACAATGCTGTCCACATAATTTCACACTTTAAGCGGAACGCACACAAATTGTATCCTTACAACTTGTGTGCGTATATTTTTTCCCTGCCGGTAGGGAAGTCCAGAGGGGAACGCTCTGGCACACTTACTTATGAAACCTGCGTAATAAGTATAGTGTGTTATACTTTACCGCTTGAAATCTTCCCATTCCTATGTTACAATGGCGGTAAAGTATTCCATCAGTAGCATGGCTGCTGAAAGCGAAGGGAGCAAGGCGGAATGAGCTATGGTGTGTGCAGAGTGGAGAAGATCAAGGGAGCTGCGGCAGTTGCCGGCTTACAGCTCCATAACAATCGGGAACGGCAGCACAGCAACACCAATCCCGACATAGACCGCAGCCGTTCGGAGCTTAACTACAGCCTGATAGAGCAAAACACTCATAATTACAACAAGCTGATAGATGAACGGCTGCAGCAGGGCTACAAGGGAAAGAAGGCAATCCGCAAGGATGCCGTTAAAATGTGTGAGATGCTCTTTACCTCAGACGGAGATTTTTTCAGCCGCCTGTCAGAGCAGGAACAGCGACAATTCTTCATAGACTGCTTTGAGTTTGCATCGAAGCGTTACGGCAGAGAAAATATTATCGCCGCAACAGTACACCTTGACGAAGCCACACCGCACCTGCACCTTGATTTTGTACCCCTGACACCGGACGGCAGACTATCAGCAAAAGACATATTGGGCGGCAGAAAGGAAATGCAGCAATTACAGGATGATTTCTATTCCGTTGTTTCAAGCAGGTACGGACTTGAGCGCGGTAGCAGAGCCGACCTTGAAAACGGAGAAACCTCCAGAAAACACCTTGAAACAGCCGAATACAAGGAAATGCTTGCAAGAAATCGGACAAAGCAAGCCGAACAAGCGGAGCAAATCGCTCAAACACGAATACAAGCAGCAAATCAGGCAGCTGCCGAAGCTGAACGGCTTGCAGCCGATCAGCAGCGAAAGGCAGAGAAACATACACAAAAAAGAAAAGAGCTGAAAGCAAAGAAACAAGCCGAGCAGGCAGAATTAACTCAGCTTGAACAACGAAAAAAGGATCTTCAGGAAGAAATTGACAGACAAGAAGCAGACTTACAAGCCGAAAAAGAAAAATACAAACAACAGATAGAAGAATTGGAGAAAAATATAGAACAAGCAGAAAGCCGTTTACAGGCTCTGCAAGGGCGTATTCTTACAACAGAGGAAGTTAACCGCATAAACGGCAGAAAAACGCTTACAGGAGCTCTGAGAGGTGTTTCCTGGGATGAATTCAGCAGCCTGAAGGCTACTGCTGCAAGATCAGATTGGGCGGAAGATATAATTAAGCGATCAGACGAGATAAAAGCAGAAGCACAAGCCGAAGCAGAAAAGATCATTTCCGATGCTAAAGAAAAGGCAGCCAAAGAGCTTGAACAATTTCTGACCTACAAGCGATGGACAAAGGATGCGTTAAATGAATATTCGGAACAAAAGAAAAAGAATGATGAAATAACACAACAAACCGATAAGAGCAAAGAAAGGTTATCGGAAGTACAAAATCAGATCACCTCAGCAGAGCAGGAAAGAGACCGTGTACGGCAGGAGACAGAGAGCCTCAACCGGACAATGGAACAGCTGACGCAAAACCAGGATGACAGGTATTGTTCATTTCAGATCGAATTGTCCGTATTCGGCAAGCTGATGGAAACAGCGCAGGAATATCATGTTGCTGTCAGAACAGAGCATGTAGGTGACGGGGAAACCGTAATTGTAAAAACTCCGATATCCGAGAAAAAGTATCTTGCTCTGTCCATTGAAAAAGCAAGAAAGCTTGTACCTCCGCCTCATGCACAGCCAATACAGACAGCTCAGCCACCAAGACGCAGAGGACCGCATTTATAATTAAATCTAAGATTTGTTATTATATAACTTTACATATTTAATGTTATATAAATAATTATATACACTTTGCATTTATCATCAAAGCACAAGCAGGAAATATGTGTAAGAACCTATTTTATTATACAAGAATTTTGTGTAAGGCGCTATTGAATATATATAGAAAAATGTGTTATAATATCGTTGTACGATCAGACAGGAGTGGTATTGATGACACATCTGAAAAGAAAAGCGGATATATTCCTTGAAAAATGGAAAGCCGACCCCGACAGGCTGCCCCTTATCATTAAGGGCGCAAGACAGGTAGGCAAGACTGAAAGCATCAGGGAATTTGCAAAGAAGCATTACAGCTCAGTCATTGAGATAAATTTTGCTCTGCAAAGAAAATACCGTGATATCTTCAATGACGGCTTTGAGGTGGATAACATCATCAAGAATATCACTCTGCATGACCCGTCTTTGAATATCATCTCCGGCGAAACGCTCATATTCTTTGACGAGATGCAAGACTGTGTGAGTTGTGCTACGAGCCTTAAAAGTTTCAATCAGGACAGGCGATTTGATGTGATATGCTCTGGCTCGCTAATGGGCATCAATTACGGTGAGATAGAATCCAACAGCGTGGGCAATAAAGAAGACTATGAGATGTATTCTATGGATTTTGAAGAGTTTCTATGGGCTAAGGGCTATTCCGAAGAACAGATCGAGGGATATTATCAGCACCTTCTGAAAACAGAGCCTTTGTCTGACACGGAATACAATGTCATGCTTGCAAACTTTCGGGAGTATATCGTGATCGGCGGTATGCCCGCCATAGTCAGCAGATTTATTGAAAACAATAACTATAGCGGTACTCTGAAAATGCAGAGACAGATACTCAAAGACTACGAAGAAGATATAACCAAATACGCGCAGGGACTCGACAAGGGAAAAATACTGAATATCTACAGGATGATACCCGTTTTTCTCGGCAGAGAGAACAAGAAGTTTCAGATATCCAAGGTTGCAAAGGGCGCAAGGAACCGTGACTATATAGGGACTGTTGACTGGCTGAACGATGCAGGTATTATAAATATCTGCTACTGTATGGAGCTTCCCGAGCTGCCCTTAAAGGGTAATTATGACCCGTCCCACTACAAGCTGTATTTCCGTGATACAGGTCTGCTTGTCGGCTCTTTGGAGGACGAGGTACAAAGCGACTTGAGGGACAACAAGAATTTTAACACCTACAAGGGCGCACTCTATGAAAGCATTGTCGCCGATATGCTGGTAAAACAGGGCTATCAGCTTTATTTTTACAAGAACGAAAAGGGTACTATCGAAATGGACTTCTTTGTAAGGGACTCAGACTCCCTTATCCCTGTTGAGGTCAAAGCAAACGACAGCGCAACAGCTTCTCTGAATAAGCTCATCACTGACAACAAATTTTCCGATATCAGATACGGAATAAAGCTCGCCAACAGGAACATAGGCTTTAACGGAAAGTTCTATACAATTCCGTATTTCCTTGCCTTCATGCTGAAAAGGTTCCTGTCCGAGAAAAAGTAAAATTATATAATATTTTATATAAATTATAATATCAAAAATTATACAAAACAGCCGTTTTCCTGTTCAAGTGTCACTGACACGGAAATCGGCTGTTTTATCCTCCCCCGGCAAGAAGACTCCGACCTCTATAGGTCGGGGATGAATTGCCGTCAGCCCGTATGGCTCAGGGTTTTTGAATGAGTAAACAATTTATGAACAAAGCCAATTCATAACGATTTTATCAAGATATGAGGAATCCAAAAGGCACTGGAATTGCTTATCAGTAATACCGCCTTTGAAAGTTTTTTCACTTTTCAAAATGTTGAAAGCAATTTGTC
>CACYWT010000095.1 GCA_902778175.1 uncultured Ruminococcus sp.
GAACCTGCGGCCTCTACGTCCCGAACGTAGCGCTCCACCAAACTGAGCTACACCTCGTCTTAAATTAAGCCTTGATCAAAGTCAAGGCTTAATAATGGCTGCGGAATAGGGATTCGAACCCCAACAAACAGAGTCAGAGTCTGTCGTGCTACCGTTACACAATTCCGCAATATTAATTTTTTCTCTTGCTGAGAACAGTATTGATTATACAACGACAGAGCTGCTTTGTCAAGCCTTTTTTTAAAAAAACTTTATTTATTTTTTTCTATGTAAAGTCGTCCGCTCAACGGCGATCATTTTGTTGAGTTTATTCTGATATGTAAAAATGTCAGTTCCCGCTATAACCGCAAAGTATGTCCCCCGCCTCTAAGGCGGCGGGTGCCATATATCCGTTCAGTGGGAGTAAAAATCTCCCACTGAACGACAACAAGCCTACGACTTGCCTTTGCTTGTTGAAAACAAAGCTTTTAACACTGCGCGGTTATGTAAATATTTTTTCTTATGATTATCGCATATGAGATATTTGCGTTTTTTGACATCGCGGTGAGATGAATACGGCTGAAAGAAGGAGCAAAGTGTACACTTTTTGATGATGATAGGAGTTAGGTTTTTTCATTGCGTACAAATGTATTTTCATATCATTGACAAAAGGACAGTAAAATATTAAAATATAATAAGTATAATGGAAAGGAATGTGATCGTATGGCTGAGGCGGCTGAAAAAAAGCTCGGCGACCCGATTATTGAATTCAAGGATGTAACAAAGATCTATACGCTGTATAAAAACAGCCGTGAGCAGTTCAAGGCTCTGTTCTTTAAATCCAAGAAGTATAAACGCCATAAGGCTCTCGACGGAGTAAATTTCAGTATCCGCAGCGGTGAATCGGTGGCAATAATCGGTAAAAACGGCGCAGGTAAATCTACTGTGCTGAAAATGATCACAGGTGTTGCTTTTCCTACGACCGGCAGCGTTAAGGTTAAGGGTCGTGTTGCTGCTCTGCTTGAGCTTACCGCAGGTTTCGTTCCCGATATGACCGGCAGGGAGAATATCAGTTTCAAGTGCTATGTTCTCGGTCTGAGTGAGGACGAGATCAAGGATATCGAACAGAAGGTAATTGATTTTGCTGACCTTGGTGAATATATCGACCAGCCGGTTCGTACTTATTCCTCAGGTATGAAAATGCGTCTTGGCTTTGCAATCAACATTAATATGAATCCTGATATCCTCGTTATCGACGAAGCGCTAAGCGTCGGAGATGCCGCGTTCAAGAAAAAATGTAAGGACAAGATACGCGAAATGATAAGCAAGGATATCACCGTGCTATATGTAAGCCACGGCAGGGATATCAGAGAGATCTGCAAACGCTGTATTTTTCTCCAGAAAGGCAAGGTCATTTTCGACGGAAGCATGGAAGAAACAATGTCAAAATATCCTGAATTCGGCAGATGAACTGAATTTCCGTTTTGACTCACAAAAGAAGTTGATATGCGTTTTGTTGCAGTATATTCACTTGAAAAACAGATCAGGATATGTTATTATAATAATAAACATAACGAAATAAGATCATTCTGATCGAAAAAAGGAGAGAATAAACTATGAAAAAATTTTTAAGCCTGTTTTTTGTGCTGATCATTCTCGGTGTATTGGGTATAGCAATAGCCGGTGTGCTTGTTGATAACTCAACTTCCCAGAAGGTCGAAAAAGAGATCAGTGCGATAAAACTTCCTGACGGCGCAACCATCGACGCGACAACCTCCGGTACCGGCAAGCTTACCGTTAAAAACGGTGCGCTCCAGTTTTACGGCGCAATTCTTATCAAAAGCTCAGAGCCTCTCGGTCTGATCAAGAGCCATTATCAGAAAGAATATAAGGGCGATCTTATCCCGAAAGAGGATCTGATGGTCATTCCTCTGAGTCAGGCAAAAGGTGTTCTGGGACCTGATTTCCCCGAAGATCTTCGTTTCAGTTACCATGATTCCGCTGCGGAAGGTTACTACATGATCTACGCTTTTGTCAATGGTCAGGATCCTTTCCCGATGTTTGACTATCGTACATATTTCGGATAAAAATGTCAGATACCTGCCACTTGCGCAATGTCATTAATCCGGCAATTTATGGACAAACTGATCAGAAAGCTCGGAAGATCACATCGGAAACGGTGTGATCTTTTTTTATCCCCCACCCCCTCGTTTGATTATGAGGTATATTTTTTTAGTTGATAGCTTAATTGCATTTATTTCCCGCTTCTCCCCTTTTCTGGAATTTCAAAAAAAGCCCCGGCAGAGCATAACACCATTTCGGTGTTTACTCTGCCGGATTGATTATATTTATACATACCCTCCTTAACAAAAGCTCTGTTTATCAGCCCATACTTGCTTTCAGTACCTGAATTACTTCATCACGATCAAGCACCTTATAGCCGCCGTTGAGAATAAATGTAGCGTCTGCAATACCCTCTATCATATCCTCAGTCGCTCCGAGGTCTTTCAGGTTCATCACAAGACCGATATCCTTCATCCAGCCTTCCATAGCGGAAAGTCCCTCATCTGCAAGCTGTTCATCTGTCTTGCCGTCACGGGAAATACCCCAGACCTCCGCCGCAAAACGAGCGAACTTCTTGACACCGTAAGGCATGATATACCTGTAATACGGCAAAGATACAGCCGCCAGAGTCATTCCGTGAGTAGCGTCCGTATAAGCACCGACAGCCTGACCGAGCATATGTACCATCCAGTCCTCGGTCTTGCCCTTACCTACGAGCGTATTCAGCGCCCATGTTGCAGTCCACATTATATTGGAGCGCGCTTCGTAATTCTGCGGATCTTCAACAGCGATACGGCTTGCATGGATAAGACCGCGCATAAGTCCCTCGCTTATGTAGTCTGAGGTGTTATCGTCCTCGCCTGAGAAATACTGCTCGCAGATATGATTGAAAATATCGTAAATGCCTGCGATCATCTGATATTTCGGCAGTGTCATCGTATATCTTGGGTTGAGGATAGAGAACTTCGGCATTACATCATCACCGAACACATGACCTATTTTCTGCTTTGTATGGTGATTTGTAATTACAGAACCGCCGTTCATCTCCGAACCTGTTCCTGCCATTGTCAGAACGCATCCCACGGGAATGATCTCGCAGTCAGGCTCTTCAAAACGGATAAAATACTTCTCCCACGGGTCATCGTTACAATGGACTGAAACGGACACAGCCTTTGAATAATCGCATACCGAACCGCCGCCGACCGCAAGGATAAAGTCCGACTTGTTCTCACGGGCGATAGCAACGCCCTCGTTAAGCTTGTCAGAAGTCGGATTCGGCATAACGCCAGGCACCTCTGCGACATTCTTTCCGCACTCATTGAGAATAGCGATAATTTCATCATACAGACCGTTTTTCTTGATCGAACCGCCGCCGTAAACGAACAGGATATTCTGTCCGTAGTTTTTCAGCTCGTCCCTGAGTGAGCTGAGAGAATCCTCTTCGAAATAGAGCTTTGTGGGGTTGTGATAGCTGAAATTTCCTAACATAATGATTACCTCCGTTTATTATTTTTTCAGATCAAAAAACAGTTCTTATTGTTTGTCAGGCACAGTTTGTTTTTCATGTCTGGATCCCTCCCTTTATGTCCGGTATATATCTTTTCCGGAACCATTCTGATCAGAATACTACCTGATATATCTGTATTCTTTATTTATAGCTGTACGGTCACCGTAACTAATGAAATCTCTTTCATCTACGCAATCCGCTATAACCCATTTAACGCCGACCGGATCATAAGGATCTTCCTGTGCCTGAATCATAACTGTGCTTATTTTGCCGTCTTTTACCCATCTCAACCCGTTAAAACAAAAGAGCAATGTTTTTCCTACGTTTCGCAGGTAAAAATCACCCTCATGGATCAGATATGCAATGTTTTCCAGATCCAGGATACGGTCATTTTCCATTGCAGTTTCAACTGCAGAATACAGACTGTCGATTGCCTCTTTACTATAAGAATCCCTGTTTATCATATGAAATCATATCCTACTTTCTATATCAATTTCCGATTTATACCATTATACTATAAATTTACACCTATGACAATCGCCGCAGGCAATTATTAAAAGCTTTGCTTTCAACAAGCAAAGGCAAGCCGTAGGCTTGCTGTCGTTCAGTGGGAGATTTTTACTCCCACTGAACGGATATATGGCACCCGTGCGGGTGTCCAGTGGACACCTCTGCGAAGCAGAAGCACCGACCGAGCCGGCAGGCGAGACTCGGGGGACATACTTTGCGGTTATAGAAACATATTTATTACCGTGTATTCTTATTAACTATTTTAAGGCAATACCGCACAAAGATAGTACCGCAGATGCGCCGTCTATTTTTTCGTCAGATTGTGCAAAACGAGCCAATAGCCTGACGGTTATCAAGCAAGTTTTGTGCAGAATGACGGAAAAAGAGTACCCCAAGGGCACTTCCTTCGGGCGCAACAGATGTGGTGCTAAGCCGCAAGGCGGTCTTTGTGCGGTGTT
>CACYWT010000096.1 GCA_902778175.1 uncultured Ruminococcus sp.
CACGCCGATGATATTCTTTTTTTTCTCTTTCAGGTATTTTACAACTCCGGAGTAGGTCCCTCCGCTGCCTGCGCCTGCTACAAGATAATCAATATCAGGAAGATCGTCATATATTTCCTTTCCTGTCGTTTCGTAATGTGCAAGCGGATTTGCCGGATTTTTGAACTGCTCCAGAGTTACAGCCCCCGGAATGGAGGAGCGTATCTCCTCCGCCTTTTTCCATGCGCCGAGCATACCGCCTTCACGGGGAGTATTTATTATCCTTGCACCAAGGGCGCGTAGAAGCGTCTGCTTTTCCTGTGAGAATTTTGTCGGTACAACAAAGATTATCTGATAACCTCTGTTAAGCGCCGCAAATGCAATTCCAAGTCCGGTATTGCCGGCGGTAGCTTCAACGATAACGCCGCCCTTTCTGAGTATTCCCTTTCGCTCAGCGTCCTCGATCATATATTTTCCTATTCTGTCCTTCACGCTGCCGGACGGGTTGAAAAGCTCTAACTTCGCATACAGCTCGGCTCCCTCCGGCAGATCAAGATGGCGGAGCCTGACAAGCGGAGTATTGCCGATAAGCTCCTGCATATCATTATAGAGTGCCATAATTATCCCTCACTTTCTTTGATAGCCTGTTCAAGATCGGCAAGGATATCGTCAATATTTTCGATACCTATTGAAAGTCTGATAAGACCATCGGTAATGCCTACCTTCTGACGCACCTCATAAGGAATTGATGCGTGTGTCATGCTTGCCGGGTGGCATACAAGACTTTCCACACCGCCAAGACTTTCCGCAAGGGCAACAAGCTTCAGAGATCTGAAGAACTTTTTGATATCGTAGTTTTCGTAAAGCTCAAAGGAGATCATCACGCCGCCGTTTTTAGCCTGACGCTTATTGATATCATAGCCCTGCGCGTCCGGCAGACCGGGATAATATACCTTCTTTACAGCCTTATGACTGCTGAGAAATTCTGCCGCCTTATGAGCATTTTCCACATGGCGGTCAAGACGGACGCCAAGCGTTTTTATTCCTCTGATAAGTAAGAAGCTGTCAAAGGGACCGAGAACGCCGCCCGTGGAATTCTGGATGAATGCTATCTGCTTTGCAAGCTTATCGTCATTTACAACAACAAGTCCGGCTACAACATCACTGTGACCGCCGAGATACTTTGTAGCACTATGGATAACGATATCAACTCCGAGAGAAATAGGACGCTGTAAATACGGTGTCATAAAAGTATTATCAACAATGGAAAGAATGTCATGCTTTGCAGCAAGTCTTGCAACCGCAGCAATATCCGTTATTGTAAGCAGTGGGTTAGCAGGGCTTTCGATGAGTATTGCTTTGACATCCGGAGTTATCTTCGTTTCAAGTTCTTCAATGTTTGTGGTATCCTCAATGGAATAGCCAATTCCGAAATGATTGAAAACCTTATCAAGCACGCGGAATGTTCCGCCGTAAACATTGCTTGAAATAATGATCTTATCGCCTGTATTGAACAGGCTGAGTACCGCCGTAATAGCCGCCATACCGGAAGCAAAGGCAAAGCCTGCGCTGCCACCTTCAAGCTCTGCGATAAGAGCTTCAAGCGCTGCACGGGTCGGGTTGCCTGTACGGGAATATTCCCACTTCGGTGTTTCTCCTATACCGCTTTGTTCGTATGTAGATGTCTGATAGATAGGCACATTGACTGCCTTTGTATATTCATCTCCGTATATGCCCCCGTGAATAAGGGCTGATTCGATATTTTTATATGCTGACATAATAATTGCTCCTTTTCGTATTATTCATGAATCATAGAAATGCTGTCCGTCGTCCGTTACAAGACGCTCTGTTTCGGGATATTCAAATATCGCTTGATTTTCTGCATTTGCTTCAAGATAAGAAACAAATTCGCAGGCATACCATTTTGCCATTGTAAGATCGTGCATACGGTAATAACCGCAGTTTTCCGGAGAAGTGCCGGGTACCTTCTGCACATTTTCCACAGATCTGAATGCTCCCAGAATAAGATCATATATCTCCTGCGGCGTCCGTCTGCCCTTGAGGATCAGATAGAATCCCGTAAGACAGCCCATAGGTCCCCAGTAAATCACCTCGTCCTTCCAGTATTCATCATTGCGCAGCCATGTCGCAATAATATGCTCAAGCGAATGCATTGCCGCAGTACCAATAACAGGCTCACGGTTAGGTCTTTTAAGCCTTATGTCATAGGTCGTGACAGAATAGCTGCCCAGATGATCGACCCTGCTTGTAAAAATTCCTGGTACGATGCGGGTATGGTCTACCGAAAAGCTCTTTATAAGTTCCATCAGACTGCCTCCCTTGTATGATATTCAATATATCTTTTCAAATCGAGCGCAAGATCTGTTTTCTCCCACGGCAGCTTTACATCTGTTCTGCCAAAATGACCATAAGATGCAGTCTGTGCATATATCGGTCTTTGCAGATCAAATCTTCTGATTATGCCTGACGGTCTGAGATCGACAGTATTTTCCACCGCTCTTCTGATAAGATCATCCGACACCTTTCCTGTGCCAAAGGTATTGACAAGCACCGATACAGGATGAGCAACACCTATCGCATACGCTATCTGTATTTCAGCCTTTTCTGCAAGACCTGCTGAAACGATGTTTTTTGCAATATATCTTGCTGCATAGGCTGCGCTGCGGTCAACCTTGGTCGGATCCTTGCCGGAAAAAGCTCCTCCTCCGTGAGATGCCGCGCCTCCGTAGGTATCAACAATTATTTTTCTTCCGGTAAGTCCGCTGTCACCCACAGGACCTCCGATAACAAACCGTCCGGTCGGGTTTATAAGTACTTTGTAATCATCATTTATCCATTTTGCAGTAAGCGCAGGACGGATAACATATTTTATCAGGTCATTCCTGATCTGCTCCTGTGAGATCTGCGGATCATGCTGTGTGGAGATCAGAACCGTATCTATCCCGACAGGTCTTCCGTTTTCATATTTTACGGAAACCTGAGTTTTCCCGTCAGGTCTGAGATATGGAAGAGTGCCGTTTTCTCTTACCTCTGTCAGCCTTCTTGACAGCTTATGCGCAAGAGAAATAGCGGCAGGCATAAGCTCCTCAGTTTCATTGACGGCATAGCCGAACACCATTCCCTGATCTCCTGCACCGATATCCTGTTTATTTTCTCCTCTGTGCTCAAGAGCATCGTCTACTCCCTGAGCTATATCAGGCGACTGCTTATCAATGAGCTGTATTATCTTTACAGTATGACCGTCAAAGCCAAGCTCCGGACGATCATATCCGATATTGTTTATTGTATCCCTGACCGTCCTTTCAATATCGACATCGGCAGAGGAGGAAACCTCCCCGGCAAGCACGACATTGTTGTTCTTGACCACTGTTTCAACAGCCACACGGGAATTTTTATCCTGTTTTATATATGCGTCAAGGATCGCATCCGATATCATATCGCATACCTTATCCGGATGTCCCTTTGTAACCGACTCTGATGTAAAAATATATTTTTTCATTTTTTCATTCTCCTTTTTATCTTTATATGCAAGCATAAAATGTATATTTTCAAATGCCCTGATGCCGTCGTCCCTGTCCTCAAAATAATGCTGCTGTATCATCTGGGGCGTTTCGTGATCCTCTATTTCAAAGCCGTATCTGTCAAGCACGGTACTGATCTCCGAATATGAATAGCCATGCAGCATTTTTTCTCCGAGCCTTTCGGTGATCTCAGCAAGGGTATGCACTCTTTCAGCGCTTTTTGCCCTGAGCGTCGTTTCGTCAGGATAGTCGAATACTACCTTTACCTCCGCACGGCACAGCTGACTTATCTTTTTTATTGTCTGCTCAAAAACCGGCAGGGTAAGGTAATAGGAAACGCCGAGAATCGCAAAAAATGTTGGAATATCGGGATCATAACCGGCTTCGGGCAGTACCTTCGTCATATCGTCCCTTGAAAAATCTATCGGGACAAAGGTAAGTCCCTGCGGTATGTTCCATTCAAGCTCCCTTATTCTTTCACGCTTGTATCTGCCGGTATCGGGATGATCAAGCTCGAATATCCTGATCCTCGGATCATTGTTTCTGAATGCAAAGGTATCCATACCTGCATCCATACCTGCGCCGCAGATAACATACTGACATTTATCATATTTCTCAGCAAATTCAACGAGCCTTTGTTCGGCAAATGCGATGCGCGAAAGCGGTATAGGGGCAATATATCTGTTCAGCTTTGCAGTGATACGATCTGTTTCAATGCCCTGATCCTCAAAACTTCCGGCAGGCTCAAAATCATTCTGTATAAGCTGACCTATTTCCTCAAATTCCTCCTTGCCCATAAGGTCGTATGCAAGGTAATCGTCGAATATCTTTTTTCGCCCTGTATTTGAATGATAAGCACGGGCAAAGGAGCAAAGCTTTGCGGTAATGCTTTCCTGTGCTGCGATCATATTATTTCTCTCCTTCCAGACAAAAAATGCCGCCTGTACTGCATCAGCGCAGACAGACGGCTATGGCAGAAAACCCTTTCATAACAGATCATAATGCCTTATCAAGCCGCCTGTGTCACAACAACACATACAGCAGCAAAAAGGCACAGCAAAGCGACCGGAAATGCTTCCGGCTGAAACAGTATTGACGAACTGTGCTTTGCTATAGTTTCTCATTCTGATCCTCTCCTGTTATTTTATCCTATAAACATTGGTGTAGACAGATACCTTTCTCCCGTATCCGGCAGTATTGCTACAATTATCTTTCCTTTATTACCGGGACGCTTGGCGATCTCAGACGCTGCCCATACGGCTGCGCCTGAGGATATGCCAACAAGCAGACCCTCCTTTTTGGCAAGCTCTCTGCCTGTAGCAAAGGCATCCTCATTAGTTACCTTTATCACTTCATCATATACATCTGTATTCAGCGTATCGGGAACAAAGCCTGCTCCGATACCCTGTATCTTATGCGGACCGGGCTTTTCTCCTGAAAGCACCGGCGAGCCGGCAGGCTCAACTGCAACGATCTGAACATTCGGATTTCTGTTTTTCAGATATTCACCGACACCCGAAACCGTTCCGCCTGTTCCCACACCGGCAACGAAGATATCGACTCTTCCGTCGGTATCTTCCCATATTTCCGGTCCGGTCGTATCATAGTGCGCCTTGGGGTTAGCGCCGTTTGTAAACTGACTGGGAATAAAGCTGTGGGGATTTGCCGCTGCAAGCTCCTGCGCTTTTTCAATAGCGCCCTTCATGCCCTTTACTCCTTCTGTAAG
>CACYWT010000097.1 GCA_902778175.1 uncultured Ruminococcus sp.
GCGGCTTTATAGTTGAATCCCGATGGTTTTTTCAAAACAATCAAATACTTGCGGCTCTCATTCATTATGCATTATGCATTATGCATTATGCATTAAATTTGCATTATGCAAAACAGACTAATTTTTATTCAATTGTTCGGTATTTTAGTATAATGAAATTTTCTCCTTTTTTTGTTATAATTATTTTGTATAAGTGCCGCTTGCGGCGCATATACATTAAAAAGGCTGCATTGATAAAAATTGTCCCCTGTTTTCAATGCTGCCTTGAAGACAGCACCGCACAAAGAACGCTTTACAGCTTAGCACTGCATCTGCTTACTCTTTTTCCGTCACTTTGCTCAAAATTCGCTTGTTGACCGTCAGGTTGATCTCGCTCGTTTTGCACATTCTGATGAAAAAATTGGCGGCATATATGTGGTACTGCCTTTGTGCGGTATTGCCTTAATATTTTTTTGAAAGGTGTTGAAAAAAACGAAAAACAGTGACTGGCTTGAGCTTACAACGCCGTATACAACAAAGAGCATAGCGTTCAAGCCCAAGAGCGCGACAAGCTATGATCTGAAATCCGTAGTAATGGACGCTGACGGCACAACTGCCGAAAAAGTATTCACAGTAAAAGTCAGCAAATAATTCAAATGCCCCGGAACACTGATGTTCCGGGGCGTTTTTTGTTCTGATGTGTGTATATACTTATGGGGAAACTTTGCGCTTGGTTTTTAGCCGTTATATGAGTAGTTCGGCGCCTCTTTCGTGATCTGTATGTCGTGCGGATGACTTTCTTTCAGTCCTGCTCCCGTGATCCTGACAAATTTTGCCTTCTCGTGCAGCTCCTGTATGTTCGCGCAGCCTGTATATCCCATTCCTGCGCGCAATCCGCCCATTAACTGATATACTGTGTCCGAAAGCAGTCCCTTGTAAGGTACTCTTCCTTCAACTCCCTCAGGTACAAGCTTTTTGTTTCCTGACTGGAAATATCTGTCTGCGCTGCCTCTGCCCATCGCTCCAAGACTTCCCATGCCGCGGTATACCTTGAACTGTCTGCCCTGATAGATCTCAGTTTCTCCGGGTGATTCCTCACAGCCTGCGACCAACGATCCTATCATGACTACACTGCCGCCTGCGGCAAGCGCTTTGACAATATCTCCGGAGTATTTCACACCGCCGTCTGCAATGACCGGTATGTTGTGCTTGCTTGCTTCATATGCAGCGTCATATATGGCAGTGATCTGCGGTACGCCGATTCCTGCAACAATTCTCGTCGTGCAGATGGAACCGGGTCCGATACCTACCTTTACGCAGTCTGCTCCTGCGTCAATGAGCGCTTTCGCAGCCTCTGCCGTTGCAATGTTTCCTGCAACGAGCTGTACATCAGGAAATGCCTTCTTTACCTTCGCAACGGAATTGATTATGTTATTGTTGTGTCCGTGCGCCGAATCCAGAACAAGTACGTCTACCTGAGCCTTGACAAGCTCTTCTACTCTTTCGAGTACGTCAGGCGTTCCGCCTATGGCAGCGCCGCACAGAAGTCTGCCGTTCTCGTCCCTTGCGCTGTTCGGGTACTGTACTGATTTTTCGATATCCTTGATCGTGATAAGACCCTTGAGAACACCGTTGTCGTCAACCAGCGGAAGCTTCTCGATCTTGTGCTTTTTGAGTATAGCCTGAGCCTCAAGCAAAGTCGTTCCTACAGGCGCGGTAACGAGGTTTTCTCTTGTCATGACGTCGGAAATGCGCTGGCTGTAATCGCTTTCGTTCATGAAGCGGAGATCACGGTTCGTGATGATGCCGACAAGCTTGCCGTCCTCACAGATCGGTACACCTGAGATCTTGTATTTCGCCATAAGCTTATTGGCGTCATTGACATATCTGTCGGGTGTGAGATAGAAGGGGTTCACGATGACTCCGTTTTCGGATCTTTTTACCCTGTCTACTGCGTCAGCCTGCTGTTCGATCCCCATATTCTTGTGAATGATGCCTATGCCGCCTTCACGGGCAATCGCTATAGCCATTCTTGTTTCCGTTACGGTGTCCATCGCCGCAGTCATAAGGGGTGTGTTCAGCTTGATCTTTTTTGTAAGGTGGGTACTGATATCAACGTCCTTCGGCTGGACATTTGATTCGCCCGGGATAAGCAATACATCGTCAAAGGTCAGACCTTCCTTACCGAATTTAGAGTTAAAATCTGCAGTGATCATACATTTTTCCTCCCGTTTTTCTTTTTTTTTCTTTCTATATAGTAATAAATTATACTACAATAACCATTTAATATTATTCTTATAAAGAAATTAATCTTGCATATTTTCCTTAATTTTTATAATATTTTTCTTACAGATTTTTTCTTTTCCTTATACTTACATTTATCGAAATTATTTCCATAAACGATTATTTTCCGGGCAGTCAGATACAAAAAAAGCCACCCGACGGGGGTGACTTTTCATGTGAATTATTTCATATCGGGAGTAATTTTGTCGATTCCCATATAAGGGCGGAGTACCTCAGGAACGGTCACACTGCCGTCCTCATTCTGATACTGTTCGACGATAGCCGGGATAACGCGGCTTGTTGCAAGACCTGACGCATTAAGCGTATGAGCGAAATGCATTTTCTTATCCTCGCCCCTGTAGCGGATATTACCGCGGCGAGCCTGATAATCTCTTGCATTAGATGCGGAGCTGACCTCCTTGTAGATCTCCATTGAGGGGATCCATACCTCGATATCATATGTACGCGCCATTGAGAAGGAGCAGTCGCCTGCTGCGAGCTTACTGAGTCTGTAATGCAGACCAAGCTCCTGAACAAGGCGTTCAGCCTTTTCGACAAGTTCCTTGAAAGCGATATCGGACTTATCGTCCTCGGTATACTGGACCATTTCGACCTTATTGAACTGATGGCCGCGGATCATACCTCTTTCCTCGCTGCGGTAGGAGCCTGCCTCACGGCGGTAGCAAGGGGTATATGCGATATATTTTTTGGGAAGATCTTCTCTTGCGAGTATTTCATCTCTGTGGATATTAACGAGAGCGGTTTCTGCTGTCGGGAGCATAAATTTATCATCGCTGCTTGTCGGATTCTTTATCCAGTATACCTCGTCGGTAAATTTCGGGAACTGACCTGCAACGTAGCCGCACTGATAGCCGAGCATATGAGGAGGGAGGATAAACTCAAAGCCGTCGCTGATATGTTCGTTGATAAAGAAGTTGAGCAAAGCCCATTCAAGTCTTGCGCCCCAGCCGCGGTAGAGCCAGCTGCCTGCGCCTGCGATCTTTGCGCCGCGTTCATAGTCGATAAGACCGAGATTTTCGCAAAGCTCGACATGATTTTTCATTTTAAAGCCGAACTGAGGTTTTTCCCCGAAATAGCGGACAGGTTCATTTTGTTCCTTACCGCCTGCTGCGACGTCCTCATCGGGGAGATTAGGCAGAGAGAGGATCATAGTTTTCTGTTTTTCCTCAAGCTCACCGAGTTTAGCGTCCTCTTCCTTGATCTGAGCAACGAGTTCCTTCATTTTTGCCATGATCTCGCTTGCATCGCCGCCTGCTTTTTTGATCTGAGGGATCTGTTTTCCTGCGGCATTCTGTTCCGCCTTCATTCCCTCGACCTTTGCGATAAGCTCACGCTTTGCGCTGTCCACTTCTCTGATCTGATCGACAAGCTCATCGAGATCCATTTCTCTTTTTCTGATCCTTGCCTTCACTTCATCTGGTTTTTCTCTGATCAATTTAATGTCTATCATTTTGGTTCAATTCTCCTTTTTATTTTTTTCTGTCTTTATTATACAATTTTTTTTTCCGGTTGTAAACCCACCGGCGCGCCTCCGGTGCGTGCCCGCACTGGGCAATTCGCGCTGGTCGCTCGCTGCGCTCCGCTCTGGGCACAAGGCGGTAGTTTATTGGTCGCGGTTCACGGCGCTGCTCCGTAAGAAACTTAATCCCTGCCGCCGCCGTGACCGCCGCAGGCGGTCACTTTCCGGCT
>CACYWT010000098.1 GCA_902778175.1 uncultured Ruminococcus sp.
CCTTAGAGGGTGCGGGTGTCCAGTGGACACCTCTGCGAAGCAGAAGCACCGACCGAGCCGGCAGGCGAGACTCGGGGGACATACTTTGCGGTTATATTTTGCTGAGCTATGGGATCATTCAAGCATTCCGAGGAGCTTTTCATAATATTCCGGAAAGCTCTTTTTCAGCGATATCGGACGGAACGTATCCTTTACGAAACAGTGCATTGTATGACCTGTCGCGGCGATTTCCCCGTTTTCCCTGCGCATGGTGTAGGTGTATTCCATTTTTGTTCCGTTGAAGGTGGTAAGGCTTACTTCAATATCCACCGTTTCTCCGAAGCGTACCGGTACAAAATATTTGGCATATGCGTCAACATTCGGTATGATGATGCCTTCCTTTTCCATCTGCAGCACGTCAAGTCCGCGGCTTTTCATATATGCGAGCCTTGATTCCTCAAAATAGCGGATATGATTGGAATGATGCACTATGCCCATCATATCGGTTTCATAATAATTGGCTGTTCTTTTGTATATATAACTCATATCTTCCTCCGTTCCGGCATGACTGCCGTTTTTTCTTTATTTTAGCATATCTGAGAATACTATTACAAGCCGATCATATCATAATAAATAATTTTAAAAAAATTTTTGTTTTTACGGACCTTTTTAATAAAAGCCTGCGTTTATATAATTGAAAGCGTTTGAAAGGCACAGCTCAGTAAGCTGATGCTGAGAAAGGATGAAAAAAATGACCGAAAATGAATTGATACAAGGACTGCAAAACCGTGATGAGTCGGCGATCGAGGAAATAATGGAGTGCTTCACGCCCTACGTTTCGACAATAATCTATAATGTGTCACGAGGGAACCTGAGCACTGCCGATATCGAAGAAACAGCGGCTGACGTGTTTATCGTCCTTTGGAATCATTCCGATAAGGTCAGGGAGGGCAGCCTCCGGGGATACCTTGCAAGTATAGCAAAAAGCCGCGCAAAGGATAAAATGCGGACAACAGCAAGACACGGCGAGGTGCTTGATATCGAAGATGTTGTTCTGGCGGATGAGTATTCTATCTCGGACAATATCGACAGACAAACACTTCAAAAGGATCTTCGGGAAGCGATGGATATTTTCGGTGAACCTGACAGGGAAATACTGATGAGGTATTATTACTATTATCAGACAGCGCCGAAGATCGCGGAAGTAATGTCGCTTAAACTTGAGGCTGTAAAATCAAAAATCAAACGCGGACGTACAAAGCTCAGAGCTTTTCTTACTGAAAGGGGATATTGATATGAAAACAAGAAATATATACGATCATCTGGATAAGGATTTCACAGAGATAGACGAAAAGTCCGTGATCGGTGAAACAGGCGTTGATACCGGGAATGTAAAAAAATTATTCAATGAAAAACTCAGCGCACAGAATAACGGCAATAAGAAAGCTTCCGTTAAGATCAAAAGACGCGGTAAAAAGAGAGGCATACTCATTGCTGCGGCAGTTGCGGCTTCGGTGCTTGTATTCGGTACTGTCGGCGCAGGAGCGGCAGGCAGCTTTGATATGGTTTTCGGAGAGAATTTTGCCGGAGATAAGGTGGATGGTGTATACAGCGGCGGAAATGTCAGCGTTTCTTCGGCAGACGGCTACAAGACAGAATTCCTCGGCATTGCCGGAGATTATCATTCAGTCGCAGCGGCTGTGAATATCACAAAAGCCGACGGTTCAGCTTTTGTCAGCGGAGATGATATCAAGTATACCTATATTTATGACGATCCCTATGGTATCATAGGCGAAGAGGATGATAGAAAATTCAGTGAGTCTTCTGCCGGCGCTGCACAAGGAGAAAGCAAAGTTACCGTAAACCAGAGCCTCTGGAACAAGATGACCAACAGCAAAGTTCCCGTTGAGGAAGGATTGAGGGGATATTATCTCACCTCACCGGATAAGATAAAATTAGTAATGAAATATGACGATCCGGAGTACAGCCTTGTCGGTCAGAAACTTACATTCATGTCAAAAAACCTTTATATTTACAATGTCACTGAGGAAATAGCGTCCTGCTATATCGACGAGGGCTATGATGCGGAATGTATCCTTGCATACGGCAAGAATAACTATGAATATCAGAGCAAAAATACTGCCCTTGTTGACAGCATAGCCGAAAAGCTCGGCGCTGCCAAAAAGAATAAAGGCAAGGACGAATATATTGTAAGGCGTTTCGACAGCGACGGAACAGATACAAAGATATTCTACTGCATTGCCCGTATAAGCTGTGAAGCTGTTGACATAAACGGCTCATGCAAGCTCAATTACAAGCCTATAGATCATACGGAGCTTGATATAAAGGAAAACTCCTTCTCACCCAAGGGCAGTGACGGAGATTCATGGAACGGTCATAAATATTCCGAGGTCAGCGCAAGCGTTGAAAAAATAGACGCGGGTACATTCAATTCTCAGGTCAGAATAGTCTGCAAAGGCGATACAAGCCCGTTTGTTTCGCAGGAAAGCAATACCGGCAATATGTGGTATGATATGCTCAGAGATCATGTCAGCAATAATTCATTTGCAATAACACTTGGATCAGGAAAAAAGGTTTACGGACATCCTGATATCGGAAGCTGGAAGGAAAACAGCGACGGCAGCGTTGAATTTATGATGATATACTTTACCGAAACGGACTGGGTGAGCATTTCTCCCGAAGAAATAAAATCAATAACTTTCGACGGTCAGAGTATCATCTGATAAAAAACAAAGGCATCGGGATCCCTTTACGGGAAACCGATGCTCTTTTTCTGTGTGCGGTGTGGTTTTTATTTTTCAGGCTCTTCATTCGATTTATTCTTTTTCGGATTGTCAGAGCTTTTCTTTTTTGTTATGATATTTACCGCTTTCGGATAATTGACGATATGAACTGTTTTTCCGTCGTTCTTGTGTTCTCCGTCGATCGCCCAGTCCAGGGCTTCGTCAGAGGTTATTTTTATATCTGATGCATGGAACAGAATGATATTGTCGTGCTTGTAGCTTTTTCCGAGCATTGAAAAGAATGTCGAGAAAAGATCAGCAACGTTTTTTGGACGCTTTACAAGCAGTACCTCGAATTTTCCGTCCGCAAAATCGACCTGATCGTTATCGAAATGGAAAAGACCGGCAACACTGCGTGAATTTGAGATCGAACCGAAGATATAATCCCCCTCGCAGCTTCTGTTATCGGTCACTATCTTGATATGATGGGATTTGATAGTATTGAGATATTTTGCTGCGCTGAAAAAATATGCCATTCTTCCGAAGATATTCTTTGCCCTCTGCGAAGTTTCATATGATACATTTGTAAATGCCCCGAAGGAAGCGATATATACAAAGAAATCATTGTTGAAGCTTCCGATATCAAACGGACGGGGGACACCCGAAGAAATGACTCTGACAGCCTTTTCGGGCTTTGCGGCAAGCCCGAGACTTCTTGCAAGATCGTTTGTCGTACCGTTAGGTATGATCCCGAGCGGCTTTTTTATTCCTGCCTGCATTACTCCGGTAATAAGCTCGCTTATCGTACCGTCGCCGCCGAAACAGCTTATTATATCGAAATTACGGTAATGTTCCCTGACGTGATAATCAGCATTGTATTCCGGCGAAGTGAAGTATGCTACGACTTCCATATAATGCGACGAGAACATATCTGCTATTTTTCCGACAGTGACAGTCGGTTTTTTTCTTCCGGAATGAGGATTAACGATCATCATGACCCTCTTCCGTTTTTTCCGGAGTTTTTCTTTTTTCAATACTATCTCACCCCTTTCCTGCCGAAATATTCGTTATTTAAGGCAATACCGCACAAAGATAGTGCCACAGATGCGCCGTCAATTTTTTCGTCAGAATGTGCAAAACGAGCGTAGTTAACCTGACGGTTATCAAG
>CACYWT010000099.1 GCA_902778175.1 uncultured Ruminococcus sp.
TGAACCTCTTGTATGGGGTGATGCGACCTTTGACCAGATACTGCTTGATGCTCACAAGCTCCATGTTGCTATCAAAGTTACCGAGGAGCTTCTCTATGACAATTCTTTCGGACTGGAGAATTACATCATCACCCAGTTTGGCAAGGCTCTTGCAAACGCCGAAGAGGATGCTTTTCTGAACGGCAACGGCAGAGGTAAGCCGACTGGTATTTTTGCAACTACAGGCGGCGGTGTTATTTCCGGCACAACTACCACTCTTAAGGGTGACGATATCATCAATCTTGTTTACGCTCTTAAGCGTCCCTACCGTAAAAAGGCGGCCTTTATCATGAACGATAAGATTTTGGCAACCGTCCGCACCCTTAAGGATTCCGAGGGACAGTATCTGTGGCAGCAGTCCTTCAAGGATGGCGAGCCGGAAAGACTGGCAGGCTATCCTGTCTATACATCCGAGTACGCTCCCACAAATATGATCTCCTTTGGCGATTACAGCTACTACAACATCGGCGACAGAGGAACGCGCTCCTTCAAAAAGCTGACCGAGCTTTTTGCCGGAAATGATATGGTGGGCTTTGTTGCAAAGGAGCGTGTCGATGGTAAGCTGGTACTTCCTGAAGCCGTGCAGATACTGAAAATCGGTACATCCGGCAAGGTAACAAAGCCCTGATGAGGTGATAGCATGACCGTATCCGTCAAGGAAGTAAAAAACTTTCTTCGTGTAGATCATAACGAGGACGATTCGCTTATCCGCAGCTATATTTCCGCTGCGGAGGCACTCTGCCTTGACATTCTCCGCACAGAGGACAGAACGGTACTAAAAAGTGCCAAAAATGCGAAAATAGCGGTGCTTTATGCCACCGCATATTTTTACGAACACAGAGAAGAAGCCGATTACAAAGCTCTGACAATTTCGCTCAGAGCCTTGCTTTTCGGCAGCAGGAAGGAGGAGTTTTGATGCAGATTTCTTTGCTTAACGAAAGAATAACCTTTCAGAGAAATGTAATTCTTACTGACCGTATCGGCAACCACATGAGCAGCTGGAATGATGAATTCTCCTGCTATGCGACAGTAGGCGGCGAAAGCGGCAAGGAAACGGCTGTTGTGGGAACAACTGTCGAGAATACGGATGTTACTTTTACCGTCCGTTGGTGCGCCCTTACGGCAACTGTCAGCACCACAGGCTACCGCATAATGTTCAAAAACGAGATCTATGATATTATCGCAATCGACCATATGAACTACAAAAAGAAGTGCATTAAATTCAGGTGCAGGAAGGCAAGGCGATAGCGTGGGAAAAACAGTAAAAATTGACGACCTTGCAGAGGAAGTCATGAAGGGGCTGACGGAGTATTCAAAGTTAGCAACTGCCGATATGAAGAAAGCCGTTAAGAAAGCCGGAAACGATGTGCGGAAAGAAATACAATCTTCTGCTCCGAAGGACACAGGAGCGTATGCGAAAAGCTGGGCTGTGAAAACCACAAGAGAGTCAGCTGAGAAATTAGAGGTAACTGTTCATTCCAGAAACCGATATCAGCTTGCTCACCTTTTGGAGTTCGGTCATGCCAAGCGTGGCGGTGGAAGAACCAAAGCCCAGCCGCATATCGCACCTGCCGAAGAAAACGGAATCAACGCACTTGAAAAGGCAATAGAAAGAGCATTGAAAGGGTGATGTTATGGATGAGCTTATATCAATTCTGAATGAAATAGGACTGCCCTACGCTTACGATCATTTTGCCGAGGGCGAAAGTCCAAATCCGCCTTTTATTTGTTATCTCCTGCCGGGCAGTGATAACTTCGCAGCTGACGGCAGGGTCTACTATAAAATAAATGATGTACATATCGAACTGTACACAGATTATAAAAACACGGAGCTTGAACTGAAAGTGGAAGATGTCCTTGACAGGCACAATATCTTTTACAACAAATCCGAGGTGTGGATAGACAGCGAGAAGCTCTACGAGGTGATGTATTCTTATGAGATTGGGGGAATTTGCAATGCCGAAGAAAAAGAATAAGGTCAAATTCAATATCTGCAATGTGCATTATGCCGTACAGCATACCGATGAAAACGGTGTAATCAGCTATAACAGACCTAAACCGATGCCGGGTGCTGTATCTATCGGATTGGATGCGAACGGTGAACCGTCAAACTTCTATGCGGATGGAATAGCTTATTATACGATTTCTAATAATATGGGATACGATGGGGATGTCGAGCTTGCTCTCATTCCGGAAGATTTTCGAACAGAGGTATTGAAAGAAGAGATAGATAATAATGGTGTTCTTATCGAAAATTCAAAGGTTGAAGCTGTGAATTTTGCACTACTCTTTGAATTTGATGGAGACGCAAAAAAGATACGTCATGTTATGTATAACTGCTCTGCAAGCCGTCCGAGTATCGAATCAAAGACGAATGAAGAGGAAGCAGAAGTACAGGTTGAGAAAATCACCATCAAGGCAAAGCCGCTTCCTAACGGCTGTGTAAAAGCTAAAACGGGTGATAACACCAACGATGCCGTTTACCTGAATTGGTATAGCGAAGTATATATGCCTAATGCAGTTATCGGCGGTGAAGCGGAGTTTATTGCTATGCAGGACTGAGGGGGTATGAAAAATGAGCATGACACAGACAATAGAGATTGACGGACAGTCGGTCAAATTCCGTGCATCCGCTGCCATTCCGAGAATTTACAGAATGCGTTTTCACAGAGATATTTACCGTGACCTTGCAGCTCTGGAAAAATCCCTCGGCAATCAGGATGAAGGCAGCAGCAACCTTGATTTATTTTCTTTGGAAATGTTTGAAAATATAGCTTTTATTATGGCTAAACACGCCGATGCATCTATCCCGGATACCCCGGAGGAATGGCTTGATAACTTCAATACATTTTCGATTTATCAGGTACTTCCGAAGCTGATAGAACTGTGGGGACTGAATGTTCAGACCACAGTACAGTCTAAAAAAAATTTAGACCAACTGACCGCGAAATGACGACACCATTATTTCTGCTCCGATGCGTACAGCTTAGTATTTCTATCCGTGATCTTGATCTGCTCACTATAGGAACTATTAACGATATGTTCATCGAGAGCAGAAATGATGATTATAACGGGTATTCAGAAATTGCAACGCAGTCTGATTATGATTTATTTTAACAGAATGGAAGGAAGTGACACCCGATGGCTAACAGAATAAAAGGAATTACTGTCGAGATTGGCGGAGATACTACTAAATTATCGAAAGCTCTGAAAAATGTTGATTCATCTATCAAGAGCACCCAGACACAGCTTCGGGATGTCAATAAACTGCTCAAACTCGATCCCGGAAACACAGAGCTTTTAGCACAGAAGCATAAGCTGCTCGGTGACGCAGTAGGTCAGACCAAACAAAGACTTGAAACGCTGAAAACTGCCGCCGAACAGGCTGATAAAGCACTCGTTGCCGGGGATATCTCCAAAGAGCAGTATGATGCACTTCAAAGAGAAATTGTGGAAACGGAGCAGGAATTAAAGAAACTCGAAACTGCCGCCAACCAGTCCGCAACAGCTGTTCAGAAAATAGCTGCAAAAGGCGAAAAACTCAAAACCGTGGGAGATAATATTTCCAATGTCGGACAGAAGTTTTTGCCTGCGACTGTGGCAATAACAGGTCTTGGAACTGTAGCTGTAAAGACTGCTGCGGACTTTGATTCATCAATGAGTGAAGTAGCAGCGATATCGGGAGCGACCGGAAAAGACTTTGATGACCTTCGTGCCAAAGCCCGTGAGATGGGCAGTAAAACAAAATTTTCCGCTACAGAAGCGGCACAGGCGATGACGTATATGGGCATGGCCGGCTGGGCATCAGGCGAAGACCTTGCTACCACCTCTGACATTGTTACTGATGCACTTACAGCTTTCGGATTGTCCGCCGATGATTCAGGTCATTTTGCTGATATTCTCGCAGCGGCAAGCTCCAACGCAAATACCAATGTTTCCATGATGGGCGAAACTTTCAAATACTGTGCGCCTATTGCAGGTGCGTTAGGATTTTCAGCAGAGGACACAGCAGAGGCTATCGGTCTGATGGGCAACGCAGGTATCAAGTCATCACAGGCGGGTACGGCACTTCGCTCCATTATGAATAACCTGTCAAAGGATGTCAAGCTGACAGGTAATGCTTTCGGTTCTATGACTATCAAGACTACCAATCAGGATGGATCTATGAAGTCATTGAATGATATTCTGAAAGAATGTCGGAAGGCATTTTCTCAAATGTCAGAATCCGAAAAGGCAGCCAACGCACAGGCACTTGTCGGCAAAAATGCAATGAGCGGATTCCTTGCACTGATGAATGCTGCTCCGTCTGATATTGAGAAGCTGAACACAGCTATTACAAACTGTGACGGCAAAGCCGGAGATATGGCTGAAACGATGCAGAACAATCTCGAAGGGCAGATCACTATTTTAAAGTCACAGTTACAGGAATTAGCAATCTCCTTCGGTGACATCCTTATGCCTGCGATCCGTCAGATCGTTTCCTGGATACAGGGTCTTGTAGATAAGCTCAATGGTATGGATGAAGGTACAAAAAAGACCATTGTTACTATTGGTTTGATAGTGGCGGCGATAGGTCCGGCACTGATCGTTATCGGCAAAGTAATATCTTCCGTGGGAACGATAATGACGCTTGTTCCGAAAATATCTGGTGCAATAACTGCCGTCAAGGGTGCATTATCCGGG
>CACYWT010000100.1 GCA_902778175.1 uncultured Ruminococcus sp.
AAGCCTGACGGAGCGATGTGGCTGTAATCGACCTTTTCCTCGACCATTACAAGCGGCTCACAGCCGTTTTGCTTCATCTCCTCGATAACGCCGATAACAAACTCAGCATAAATATCGGTGATGTGGTCGATCTCCTCAGTGTAATATTCATCAGACTGAGGACGCTTGACTCTTTCCTTCAGATACTTTCTGACCTTGTATTCGCATACCTCATGAGCGAATGTGCCCTCGGCGGCATACACCGAGCTTTCGTTCGGAAACTGCTCCTGAAGCCTTGCGGAAGGCGGACAGTGAAGCCATTGCTTTGAGCTTGATGCAGAAAGAAGTGCGTGTACATCCGGCATTTATTCACCCCCTTTCACAGTGCCGCAAGATCGGTAACAAAAGCTTCATACTTTTCAGGACTAAGGTCGCTTACCTTTCCGACACCATAGCTCTTCAATATCTGACCGATCTTTTCATTGTTAGACTTTTTCTGTTTGATCTTGCGGACGATTATTCTTGTGATATCATCGATTGTGACAGAAGGCGAAGCGTCTGATTTTTCTTGGTTTTCCTGCGTGTCCGATTCAGGTTCTGCATTTGATTCCGCTTCGGGTTCTTCTTCGACAGCCTCGGTGCAGTCATCATCAGCAGTAGCTTTGTTTTCACTCTCACCGCCATTATCACCGCCATTGTCATCACCATTGCCACCCGTATCCTTGAAGATCGCAACATTAGCAGTGTTCAGCACAAGACTACCGTCAATAGCGGAACCCATCGCCTCCAACATTTTTACTGCGCCTGAGAATACAAGATTCACACCCTGAATCATCTTCTCCGTATCAACGCTGACGGATCTCTGCTGTTCGCCTGTTTTTGTTTTCTTTTCTCTTGCCATAGACTATCATCCTTTCTTTACTTTCTCATACATCCATTTCAAAAAACTCGACATCGGGATAAAGAAGTGAATCAAGCAGCTTCTTTTCGAGATCACGCTTGAAAACATAGTGCTTGACCGGAATACCCCATTCCTTCGCTTTTCTTATCTCCTTCTCCATTCCGGGGCTTATGCGCCTGCCGATGATCCAAAGCTCCGAACACTGTGCAAGCCATATGCATATCTGCAAGCCCTCTGTGTGATGCGGATATTTCTGTCCATATCCTTCTGCATTTCCTCTTTTGTTTCACCTCTCGGGGCGAACGGTGAGCAGATAAACACCTTTTTTGGCTTTACGAGCCTTCTTCTTTCAATATTCATTTCGTGTCCTTTCTCCGCAGAAACGGCCTGCGGTCCGTTATTTATGTCCTGACATCAGCAGGTATATTAATTTGCTGTGTCCGTAACATATGTATTGAGGAAAGAATCAAGTCCCTCTATATACTGTCGTGGGAGAGGTCGTTTTGTCCGTATCTCAAAAGTATTTTTTTATTTTTTTAATTGATCCTTCCAAATGATGAATAACAGTTGTTCTTGCAATACCCAACATATCCGCAATTTGCTGCTGAGTGTAGCCGTCCTTGTAGTAGAGAAGAAATACCTCTCTCTGCTTATCGGTCATAGCATCCAACATTTCCTTGTTTCTTTCTGCCCTTATTAGTGCGTCAAGTGGATCTTCACCAAACCTACCATCATTCCAGAGAAACATACCTCGGTATCTTTTTTCCACAACTTCCTCTGTTTCGCCGCACTTATCACCGCGATCATCGGTATCGTAATCCTTCGCTCCTTTACGGCTGCTTCTACGATTCATAAGGTTGTTTTCAATTCTGTGGTCGCCTATGAGCATTACGGCAGTAAACCAGGTCAAGGATTCGAGCATATCATCAGAAATCTGCTCCTTATACGGCAGCGCCCCTTCTTCCGATGCCTTGGGTCTGGTGAATACATATGTAAAGCTCTTGCAATCAGGCAGCCAGAGAACAGTCCTGCCGGAGCCGTTATCGTATACAGCAAAGCCGTTTGAATATACCGTGCAGAATATGTCAGCAATAGCTCTGCTAATATCCGATACCGGATAACAGGCTACAGGCTTTCCTGCGTTATCCCGGAGCTTTCTCGGTGTGGGGATTTCGTGAGGCTTTTCGCCAAGGTTCAGAAGTTTCAGCATCTCACCGAGAGTAGTGTTTTCAGTGATGTTGATTTCAGGTGTGGCTGTGGTTCTCATGTCTGTTGCTGCCTCCGCAGCGCTGTTGGTAACATTTACTGTTACATTTCCGTTGATTGTGAGGTTTTCCATAGTTAGCGTCCTTTCCGCAGGACGCACAGACGGCGATATGCTCTTCAGACACCACACAATCATCGCAAACATCACAGGAACAAAAAAAGGATGCACAGATATAGGGGTATCCCTACGACCTTTCCGCCTATCTGCCTGTTTTCATAAACAAGCGGATATACCGGACTGATCGTATGAACATCCCGCCATCGTATGCATCCGACTTTGAGATATTATTTTTTCTGAGGTACTGGAGGCGTTTTCTTTTCTCCCGCCCTCTGTTTATTAGTGTATCAGCAAATGCCGAAAAACAACACGCAGAAAAACTGCGGATTTTTTAGGTACAATATATAGTGTTATTGCCTTGGTTTATCACTATATATAGTTTTTGTATCATAAAAATCAGCATTTTATTACCTAAAACTCTTAAAAATCCTCAAATATCCTCTAAAAAACCTCGGTTTTCCTTGGGAAATCCTCAGAAAAACTGCGGATTTTTTGCGGATAATTTTTAAATAATTTTTGAGCGTGGTAATCGTGGCATAAAATACAGCAACAAGGTCATAAATATCAGATAAATATATATACATTTAGTAGATAATCACGTCTATTAACTATTTGTAGAATAGGTGCGAAATAAAATAGGACAAAAAAATAGACCGATCACCTGTTTCCAAGTGACCGGTTGGAGTTTAACCGCATTATTCTTTATACTGCTATAATACTGCCATCATCCTGCGTTACCGTGTTTTCTTCGGAGTGTAATCATCCTCATACACTGCAAGCATATCCTGACCTCTGCTTTTAAGAAACCTATTCGCCTCTTCAACACCTTGATCCCAGAGAACCGTGCGAACATACTCAAGCGCCTGATGTCTGCGGTCGTATTCGCTTACTCTTATCATTGCCCTGTCGATAAGCAATCTGCTTATCCATTCGGGAATCTTCCACATAAGAGTAATCGTAACTATAAAATCAAGCTTTATTCTTCCTTCCGGGTTGTAAAGCCACTCTCTCAGCGTGTTATCGGACATATGAAGTCTATATGCAACGCCCTCTCTGCTTTCCCCGTTTTGCTTCATAATCATATCAAAAGCCTTCACGAATGTTCTGGGGAAGTTCTCCACATAATCTATCTTCGCATCCAGCTCATCAAGCTGCTCACGATTCATAATATCGGAAAGATAGAAAAGCGTTTGTTTGACATATTCAGCGTCGTAATACATTTTGCCGAATACGAACTGTCCGATATTTTCCTGCTTGTATTGACGCACAAAACGCAGGCAGCAGTCATCAATATGAGTAATTGCAAAATCGGTAAGGACATACTTGTTTTCCTCTTTTTTAACGAATTTCGGCTTATTCCTTACGACATGACCCTCTGCGTAGACATAGTTGCCATTCTCCATTATAGTTCTGAGATCAGCATTATTCCTGCATATACCTATAACCGAGCCTCTATCAATAACATAGGTATGTTCGCTCTGCCGCCACGAATCAATATTGAAAGCAAAAGGGCGGATAAGTTTGCGCTCAACATAATTCAAGGCTCCCTTCGCTTCTATAAAGCCCAGCTGTATCATACGGGCACGGATGTGAAAATGGGGAAGATGGAGAGCCGTACTCAGTGCCTTTCCCACGGATTCATATATTTCTCCGAGGTGTTTATGACCACCATTTTCCGTTCTCTCTGTTCTTTCCTTTCTTTCTATTTTCCCTTTCTCCGCATATATCCTATCCTTAGTATCAGTCACAGGCATCATCAGACCATAAGCGCCTCTGTTAGCCTGTTTTTCTATGAAGTACATTTCGTCCTTGACTTCATCCGTCTGGTCAACAACTATATCTTTAGTTTTCATTCTTCTCGGATCATTGCTGCCCATTTGCTGTAGACGAAAGAAAAGATAATGAAACACGTTATGGATACATTCATGATATATATGGAACGAAGAGTAATCACGGTTAATCTTGTTTGTGTTTATGACAATAGTGCCTGCCGGAATTTTTACCTTTCCCGGATTTTTCGTTTTCACAAGATGCCGGTTACCATCTTCATCAGTTTCATATCGATCCTCGCCGACAATCAGCTCATCCTCCGTAAAGAAAATGATTCCCCTGACTCCATGATGCTCATAAACATCATAGTATCTGACATCCATCCCCATCTTTTTTGCCAGCTTTACAGCATTTCGCTTTTTTGGATCGCTTAGAGCTTCCGGCATATATTTGAACAAAAGCTCCTCTGTGACCTCATCGACTCTTTTGTTCGTAAAATATGGAACAAGGAACGGGCTTAAAAGCTCAAAGCCTCGTCTGTTTACGGTAGTGCTTAAGGATTCAAAGCTGATACAGAATTCTTCTTCTATAAAGCAGCACCAAGCCTCAATAATACAGTTCCAAGTGATAACACCGCTTGTAGTAAGTATTTTAAGCTCCACCGATATATCGGAAAAAATCTTTCACGGTCGATACGCCAGAACGTAACGTCAATGAATTTGACAGCGTCCCGATTGAACACACTATTCAGCACTCTTTGACCGATAATATTTGATATCGTTCCATTCCTGCGGCATTTATTCAAAAATGTGTACATAGATAGTCTATAGTTATCGAACAGGTATTTCTTCATTGAAACCGGGTCTGAAACTATGACCTTTTTCTTGCCAAATGCGGTATAACAGAACTCGAACAGTCCTCTGCTTCCGGCAAGTTCCACTCTTCTGCTTGATGAGCCTGATCACACTGTTCAACCAATCCTTTTACCGGCATTTTACCGCTTGCTATATGCTGCAATGTCGGTTCGATGCGCTTATCGTACTCGGTGTGATCGGCGCTCCCGATGTTTTTATCCTGCCTTCTCCCATAATAGTTTCTTAACAAAAAACTTTCTTTCAAATATACATTCCTCCTATGCTGAATAACTTTTTTATAAGTATAGCACAGCGTATTTGTTTTGTAAATAATAATATAGTCTTTACATTTGTATTTTATTGTGCTATAATAATATAAAATAACCCGAGCGGAGGAATGGTCATGTCAAAAAGGAGTTTTAATCAAACAAATGAAAGCGGCAGCAAGATCATTGATATCAAGACCGGAAAAAATATCAATGAATCAAGAATACCTGTTATTTGTGAAAAAATAAAATACTACCGTGAAAGCCTGAGAATGGAGCAAAAGGAACTGGCGAGGGCATTGGGAATTACGGCAAATGCCATATCGAATTGGGAAACAGGACGGGCAAGACCTGATGTTTACCTAATACCGGAAATATGCCGGACGCTTCATATTTCTCTTTATGAGCTT
>CACYWT010000101.1 GCA_902778175.1 uncultured Ruminococcus sp.
AGGCATATCCAATTACCTCCTTCGGTGGTACTATTTCCTACTATTATTATACGCTATTTCTCGTTAAAAATCAACCATTTGTTGTGACATAGCCTTATAGAATTTATCACCGGCTGCTGTGCGGCAGGGATAGTTCCGTTATTATCTGTAGGCTCTGCGCTTTCGCAGATATTATCGACAACGTCCATACCCTCGGTGACATTGCCGAAGCCTGCATATTTTCCGTCGAGGAAAAGAGAATCCTTATGCACGATAAAGAACTGACCGCTTGCGCTGTCGTTCATACCGCCGACTCTTGCCATTGATATTGTTCCGCGCACATGGGAAATGGGGTTATCATATCCGTTTGAGCTGAATTCACCGACGATCGTTTTAGTATCCTCTCTGCCCTGAAGCGAAGGATCACCGCCCTGCATCATAAAATCCTTTATGATACGGTGGAAGGTAAGTCCGTCATAGAAGCCTGACTGTGCAAGGCTGACGAAATTTTCGACTGTTTTCGGAGCGGCGGACTGATCGAGCTTAACGGTGATCTTTCCGTAATCCCTGATATCAATATCGGCGTAGTAGGTTTTTGACATATCAAATGAAGAATTATCTGCAGTATCGTTTTTCCGGGAAGAATACACTGCAAAGAATACGATAGCCGCGATCAGCACGACAATTCCGGCTGTAACGGATATCACGGGAACAAGCGCCGGTTTTTTCTTTTTACTGACTGTTTTTACAGCAGCTTTCTTAGAAGCAAGCTGCTGCTGTTTTCTTTTTCCTTTTTTCGACATTTTATCCTCTCCAGTTTTTTGATTATACAACACTATCACTATATCATATTTTATTTACAAATTCAATCCGTCAGGCTCGTTGAATTTGCCTGTAATAACCGCAAAGTATGTCCCCCGAGTCTCGCCTGCCGGCTCGGTCGGTGCTTCTGCTTCACAGAGGTGTCCACTGGACACCCGCACCCTCTAAGGCGGCGGGTGCCATATATCCGTTCAGTGGGAGTAAAAATCTCCCACTGAACGACAGCAAGCCTACTTTTGGATTGAATAAATTTTTTCTTTATGCTATTATTATAAATATGATTAAGGCAACACCGCCGGGGCAAAAGCACTCGTACTGTGCGCTCGCTGAAAAAACAGGAGCTTTGTCCTTGCGCGGTATTGCTTTAGGCACTATGTAAAAGGAGAGAAAGCAAAATGAAAAAACATAAGACTGTATTCAGAAAAATCCTTTCTTTTGTCCTTTCGGCTGCAATGACCGCAAGCGCTGCGGCTGCCGTCGCCGTCATTACGTCTGCATCGGGTATAAATCCTGCCGAACAGCGTATTCTCGATGAACTCAATACCTCCGTCAGCCTGAACGGAAAAACCAGAACTATCCCATATCGCTATATAGATCAGGCGCGGTTCTGGTTCGATACGGTGACCTGTATATCCGACGAGGACGCGGACGTTATTATCGCAAAAATAGAAGAGGCAAAGAATTATATCGAAGAGGCAGGAGTGGATAATTTCTCCGATCTTTCCGATGAACAGATCAGCCATCTTGTCGGCATAGCAAATGATGCGTCATCTTCCTGCGGACTTGTTCTCGGATTCTTCCTTGACCGTCTTTCGGGCGCACATCACCTTGACGTCAGCGGCGATACTGCCGTCAGCGACGGCGAACGTATCTCACTTGGCGAGGAAGACAGGATGATCTCCGCCGAAGTCCGGGAACAGATAAAAGAGGAGCTTGGCATAACGGGCTTTATTATGCAGGATATTCCCGGTTCGCCTGCGCTTTCCGACACGGACGGCGACGGTATATGGACAGGAAAAGTCACTTTGAAGGATATCCCGTCGGATATGATAACCGAGCTGACCTCGGACGGGACCCGCACCGGCAAATACGGTATCTGTTTCCGTATTGCCTCGGAAAATAATGAGCATCTCTATTGGTCGGATTATGAATCCTCCGATGAGCGCACCTGCTGCAGTTCGACAGAGCTTTGCGCCGATGCAAAGCAGGGCGACAGCATCGTGCTGAATGTCAGACTTGATACGACAAGGATATCGCGCTATGCTTCAACTCCGGCGTCACAGTTCGGCAGCAATGCATATACACTGTGGGATACATCATTTTCCACAGAAAAATATATTTCCGCGGAAAGCATTGAGCTTGATAAGGATAAGATCACTCTTGACGCAGGCTCGTCCGAAAAGCTCAGCGCGGTTATCCTGCCGGAGGATACGACGGATATGACAGTATCATGGAGCAGCAGCGATGAGTCTGTCGCATATGTTTCCGACGACGGAACTGTTTCGGCTGTCGCTCCCGGAGAAACGGTCATCACCGCGGAAACAGAAAACGGTCTTTCTGCGCAATGTACCGTGACTGTGGAAAATCCGCTGAAAGAAGTGGAAAGCATTACCCTCAGCAATAAAAAGCTTACGCTGCTCAAGGGCGAAACAGGAACACTCAGCGCAAGACTGACGCCCGAAGATGCATATGATAAAACAGTAATATGGACAAGCAGCGATGATTCAGTCGCGGCTGTTGAAGAAGGTCTGGTTAATGCTGTCGGAGAGGGCATGGCTATAATTACCGCTACTGCATCGAACGGCAAGGCGGCAAGCTGCTTTGTTACGGTAGAGGATCCTGTGATAGATATTGAAAATATCAGCCTCGACAGGACTTCGGTAGAGCTTGAAACAGGGGAAAGCACATCGGTCGGCGCAGTTATCGCTCCGGAAAACGCTACTGATAAGACCGTGTTCTGGACAAGCAGCAATTCTGGGATTGTAAGGGTGTCCGACGGACAGATCACGGCGCTCAGGGCAGGAAAGGCGATCATAACCGCTACTGCGGTAAACGGCAAGGCTGCAAGCTGTTTTGTTGCGGTAAGGGATCCGTATGTTCCGGTAACAGAGGTAACTGCGGATAAGGAAAAGATCTCGCTCGAAACAGGAAAAACAGCCGTGATAACGGCAACGGTACTACCTGAAAACGCTACCGACAAGAAACTTGTCTGGAGCAGCGACGATCCCTCGGTCGCATCTGTTTCTGACGGAACAGTCACCGCTGTTTCAGAGGGTACGGCAACAATTACAGCAGAATCCTCAAACGGTATCAGCGCCTCCGTTACCGTAACTGTCACATCTCCGTTTACAGACGTGACAGGCGTGAAAATAAACAAAAAGACCCTTAAACTTACCCCCGGAGAGGTTTCGCAGCTCAGCGCGGAGGTCATTCCGTCCGACGCAACAAATAAAACGATAAAATGGTCCTCCACCGATATTTCGGTAGCAAAGGTCAGCAAGGGAAAGGTTACAGCAGTTTCCGCAGGAACGGCTATTATATATGCAAAAGCATATAACGGACTTTATGCGGTATGCAGGGTCACTGTTGAACCGCCTTTCATAGATGTTGTTTCAATAAAGCTCAGACGCAGCTCGGCGGTAATGAATGTCGGCGACAGCATTAATCTCTCGGCAACTGTTCTTCCCGATAATGCCACGGACAAGACGGTTTTATGGTCAAGCAGCCGCGAATCAGTAGCGACTGTTTCCGGCGGCAAGGTCACGGCAAAAGCGGCAGGAAGCGCGGTCATCACGGCTAAAACCAAAAACGGAAAGAATGCAAGCTGTACTGTCACCGTAAAGGTCCCGCCTGAAAAGATAACGCTGAACAAAACCTCTGTTACCGTTTACAAGGGAAATACAGTTTCTCTGACGGCTTCTGTTGCGCCCTCGGATGCATATGATAAAACAGTGAGCTGGTCTTCGTCGGACATATCCGTCGCAACGGTCAGCAACGGAAAGATAACGGCAGTTAAACCCGGCAGCGCGGTTATTACTGCGGCTACGGTAAACGGCAAGACTGCAAAATGCACCGTTACAGTAAAGAATTATATTGCTCCCACGGGAATAAAGCTCAGCAGAAATGCGCTGACTCTCGGCAAGGGCGAGCCGTATAATGTAACTGCGACCGTTCTGCCGTCAGACGCATCAAATAAAAATGTTACATGGTCAACGGGCAACAGTAAGGTCGCTGTGGTAACAAACGGAAAGATAACTGCAGTAAGCAACGGTACTACCACCATTACTGCAAAAACTGCAAACGGAAAGACTGCTTCGTGCACGATCACAGTCAAGAATGCGCCCTCAAAGATAACAGTGACAAAGAGTGTTCTGACGCTCGGCGTCGGAGAGAGCTACAAGCTCGGCTCTATGATAGACAGTAATTCTTCATGCTCAAATCGCACCTTCCGCACAAGCAACAGCGGTATCGTAAAGATGACGCGCACCGACTGGCAGGGAGAATTTGTCGCAGTGAAGCCGGGAGTCGCATATGTGACCGTCCGCACCTATAACGGCAAGGAAAGCTCCTGCAAGGTAACGGTAAGGGAAGCACCTACTAAGGTTTCGATGAGCAGGGGACTTATCAATATGAAAGTCGGACAGAAATCGTCCGTTTTTGCGGTCGTATCATCAGGCGCAGGCTGCGCGACAAGAACGTACCGCAGCAGCAACAGCAGTATTGTCAAAATGACGCGCACCAACTGGCAGGGAGAATTTACCGCCATGAAGAAGGGTACGGCATATGTGACTGTACGCACCTATAACGGCAAGGAAGCCTCATGCAAGATCGTAGTATCATAACCGCAAAGTATGTCCCCCGAGTCTCGCCTGCCGGCTCGGTCGGTGCTTCTGCTTCGCAGAGGTGTCCACTGGACACCCGCACCCTCTAAGGCGGCTGAACGACAGCAAGCCTACGGCTTGCCTTTGCTTGTTGAAAGCAAAGCTTTTAAAAAAACAGGCGGCAGCTTTGAGCTGTCGCCTTAAATTATGCATTATGCATTATGAATTATGCATTATGCATTATTTCTCATTCCAGTACGTTTTTGATCGCAGCAAGGAAATCGCTGTATTCCTCAAATGCCGGAAGCTCCGGATTGTCTGCCTTGATCTTGTCTGTGCTTCTGAAAAGGAAGCCTGCCTTGCTTGCCTTTATCATACCGAGGTCGTTGTAGCTGTCGCCTGCTGCGATAGTGTTGTAGCCGATCGACTGCAAAGCCTTTACGGTGCTGTACTTGGAATTTTCTATACGCATTTTGAAGCCTGTGATCTCGCCGTTGTCTGCGACTTCAAGAGAATTGCAGAATATCGTCGGGTATCCGAGCTTTTCCATAAGCGGCTTTGCAAACTGAGTGAAGGTATCGCTGATGATGATGACCTGCGTAACAGAGCGCAGCTCGTCAAGAAATTCCTTCGCGCCGGGAAGGGGATCGATCTTTGCGATAGTTTCCTGTATCTCTTTAAGTCCCAGTCCGTGTTCCTTCAGTATGCCAAGACGCCATCTCATGAGCTTGTCATAATCCGGTTCGTCACGGGTTGTTCTTTTAAGCTCAGGGATTCCGCTTGCCTGTGAAAACGCTATCCATATTTCGGGTACGAGCACACCCTCTAAATCCAAACATACTATATCCATTTTTATTTCTCCTTAATTATTTAACGATAAAGTTGAGTATCTTGTTTGCCTTGTAGATCACCTTGACGATATTCTTGCCTGCCATAGCATTTGCAAGCGTTTCATTTGCCTTTGCGATCTCAACAGCCTGCTCTTCTTCGCAGTTGTTCGGCAGTGTAACGGTGGATCTGAATTTACCGTTGATCTGTACGCCGATATCTATTGTATCATCAACCAGCTTTGCCTCGTCGTATACAGGCCACGGCGCAACAGAAATGCAGCCTTCGCCGCCGAGTACGCTCCAAAGCTCCTCTGCAATATGCGGAGCAAAGGGACAAAGCAGCTTGATAAAGGTCTTGTACTGCTCTTTGCCTATGGAACCCTCTGCCTCAGCGTCGTTGAGGAAGGTCATCAGCGCTGCGATCGCAGTATTGTATTTCATTTCCTCGATATCGTCCGATACCTTCTTGATAGTCTTGTGCAGCTTGCTGTCAAGAGCCTTGACGTCTGCGTCCTTTACCGTATCCGCAAGGGAAGCTATACGATTGAGGAAACGCTTGCAGCCTTTGAGGGAGCTTTCGCTCCACGGGATAGCGGCGCCGTATTCACCCATGAACAGAACGTAGGTGCGAAGTGTATCTGCACCGTAATTGTCAACTATTTCCAGCGGATCGACGACATTGCCCTTGGATTTGCTCATCTTCTGTCCGTCGGGACCGAGGATAAGTCCCTGAGCTGTACGTTTCCTGTACGGTTCGGGAGTGGATACCGCTCCGATGTCATACAGGAAATGATGCCAGAAACGCGAATAGATCATATGTCTTGTAACGTGCTCCATACCGCCGTTGTACCAGTCAACGGGCATCCAGTAATCAAGCTTTTCCTTGTCGGCAAGGCACTCGTCATTATGCGGATCAATATAGCGCAGGAAGTACCATGACGAGCCTGCCCACTGGGGCATTGTATCGGTTTCTCTTTTTGCGTCCCTGCCGCATTTCGGGCATTTGCAGTTTACGAAGCTTTCGATATGCGCAAGCGGAGATTCTCCGTTTTCGCCGGGACGGAATTCCTCTACATCGGGCAGGCGCAGCGGAAGCTCCTCATAGGGGACAGCCACCATGCCGCAATCCGGGCAGTGTACTATCGGGATAGGTTCGCCCCAGTAGCGCTGACGGTTGAACGCCCAGTCCTTCATTTTATACTGTACGGCAGCCTCGCCGTCGCCGGTCTTTTCAAGCTCCTCTATCATTCTTGCGATAGAGGATTTCTTATCCTTGTAGCCGTCGAGGAAGGACGAATGTACCATTTCGCCGTCGCCGCTGTAAGCCTCCTTTGAGATATCTCCGCCGAGGATGACCTCTCTGATCGGGATATTGTAAGCCTTTGCAAAATCGTAATCTCTCTGGTCATGCGCAGGGACCGCCATGATCGCGCCTGTGCCGTAGCCTACCATTACATAGTCGGCAATGAATATCGGTATTTCCTCGCCGTTGACGGGATTGACTGCGCAGATACCGTCAAGCTTGACGCCTGTTTTATTTTTCGTGAGCTGAGTTCTTTCAAATTCGCTTTTCTTTGCACATTCTGCGCGGTAAGCCTCGACCTTATCCATATTTCCGATCCTTGCGGATAGCTTGTCGATAAGGGGGTGTTCCGGAGCCATTACGAGGAAGGTCACGCCGAAGAGGGTATCGGGACGGGTGGTATATACCTTGATCTTTTCATCGCTTCCGCCGATACCGAAGTTGACGAAAGCACCCTCGGAGCGTCCGATCCAGTTACGCTGCTGAGCCTTGATATTTTCGGGATAATCCACTTCATCAAGACCCTGAAGGAGCTTATCCGCATATTTTGTTATTCTGAGATACCAGACTTCCTTAGCCTTCTGGACGACATCGCTTTTGCAGATATCGCATTTACCGCCCTGGCTGTCCTCATTGGAAAGCACGACCTTACAGGAGGGGCAGTAGTTTACCATAGTTTTATCGCGGAAAACAAGACCGTTTTCAAACATTTTCAGGAATATCCACTGAGTCCATTTATAGTATTTTTCCTCGGTGGTATCAATTACTCTGTCCCAGTCGAAACCGAAGCCGACGCGTTTCATCTGCTGAGTGAAATGGCGGATATTCTCATCAGTAACGACTCTGGGGTGTTTATTAGTTTTGATAGCGTAATTTTCAGCCGGCAGACCGAAAGCGTCGAAGCCTATCGGAAAGAGCACGTTATAGCCTTCCATACGGCGTTTTCTTGTAGTAGCCTCAAGTCCTGCATAAGCCTTGATATGACCGACGTGCATACCTGCGCCGCTGGGGTAAGGAAATTCCACAAGACCGTAGAATTTCGGTTTATCGCTTTTATCGGCAGCGCTGAAAAGCTTTTTTTCTTCCCAGATCTTCTGCCATTTTGGTTCAATTTTTCTAAAATCATAATCCATTCTGACCATTCTCCTAAATCCAATTTTGGTAAAATAAGAAAGTCTGTACTGCAAAGAGATACAAGACTATAATTTTCCGACTATATTATATATAATTATGTTCAAAAAGTCAACATAGAGGTACACTCACGACCGGGAAGAAACTCGCCGGGCGGAGTGCCTCCGCAGTCAATTCGCGGCGGAGTGCCTCCGCTGTCAATTCGCGTTGGTCGCTAGCTGCGCTCCGCTCTGAATACAAGGCGGTAGTTTATTGGTCGCGGTTCACGGCGCTGCTCCGTAGGAAACTTAATCCCTACCGCCGCCGTGACCGCCGCAGGCGGT
>CACYWT010000102.1 GCA_902778175.1 uncultured Ruminococcus sp.
TCAGGACATCGTAAACGACATGGAGAGCGACGGCATAAGGGTAACAAGAGAGGACATCGAGGACATGTACCTTAACGGCGACCTTTTCTGAGGAGGGAACGGCAATGAACAGATTTGAAAGAGACCTTCTTGAAGCCCTTGACGGAAATGAGAAGGAGGTTCTGGAGCGAAGGAAAAAAGAGCTTGACCGCATCTACAGCGAAGGTAAAGCCTGCAAAAACGGATACCGCAGACAGTGCCTTGCACAGGAATATAACAGGCTCAAGACTGAATACGATTACATTGACGGACAATTCTGAAAACTCCGAGGGCACACCGATGCGGTGTGTTTCTCGTTTATATAAATACTTTTTGACAGTCGCAGGAATGCGGCTGTATTTTTATGGGGACCCCGGCAAGCCACAGGCTTGTTGGGGAGAGGACGAGCAGCGGAGCGGATGAGTTTTCATGCTTGCACGGAAACGATAAAGCGAAGCTTGCGAGGACGAGGGGGTGAAAGTAAATGGATCTTTCAGAAATAATGAAACTTAGTCAGGAGGCTATCGCAGGACAGCCTGTATGACGAGGAGGTGCAATTTTGAGAAAACTAAAAAAATACACGCCTACTAAATTTATGGCAAAGGGATCATATTACGATAAGGCTGCCGCCGATTACGCTGTCAGCTTTATTGAGCAGTTGCGGCACACAAAGGGAGAATTCTATAATCAGCCCTTTGAACTTATCGACTGGCAGGAAAGAATAATCCGTGATATTTTCGGAACTATCCGTGCTGACGGTTATCGTCAATTCAATACGGCGTATATTGAAATCAGTAAGAAATCCGGGAAGAGCGAGCTTGCGGCTGCTGTTGCTTTGTATATGTTATGTGCTGATGGCGAACAGAGAGCCGAGGTTTACGGCTGTGCTGCCGATCGAGATCAGGCTTCTCTTGTTTTTGATGTTTCCTGCGATATGGTGCGGCTCTGTCCTGCCTTGCGGAAACGCTGCGACATAAGACCGAGTCGGAAAACGATACATTTCACGCCGACCAACAGTACATATAAGGCTCTTTCAGCCGATGTTGCAGGCAAGTCAGGTGTCAATGTTTCGGCTCTAATTTTTGATGAACTGTGGGTGCAAAAGGACAGAAAATTCTTTGACATGATGACGAAGGGAACATCAGATGCAAGAAAAAATCCTCTGCATTTTATCATAACGACAGCCGGAAACGATACACATTCTATCTGTTATGAACTGCATCAAAAAGCAATGGATATTATATCCGGCAGAAAAAATGACCCGACTTTTTATCCTGTTATTTACGGTGCGGATATTTCTGAGGACTGGACTGACCCGAAGGTCTGGAAAAAAGCTAATCCCTCTCTTGGGATAACGATAGGAATGGATAAGGTGCAGGCGGCTTGTAACTCTGCAATGCAGAATCCGGGAGAAGAAAATGCTTTCAGGCAGCTCCGTCTTAATCAATGGGTAAAGCAGGCTGTCCGATGGATGCCTATGGAGAAATGGGATAAATGTGCCTTTGCGATAAACACCGAGGAGCTTGAAGGTCGTGTTTGCTACGGCGGTCTTGACCTGTCCAGCACTACTGATATAACGGCTTTTGTACTCGTTTTTCCTCCGACTGATGAAGATGATAGATACTATGTTCTGCCCTATTTCTGGATTCCTGAAGATAACACTGACCTTCGTGTCAAGCGTGACCATGTGCCCTATGACATCTGGGAACGACAGGGGTTTCTTGAAACGACTGAGGGCAATGTTGTTCATTACGGCTACATTGAAAAATTCATAGAACGGCTCGGTGAACGCTTTAATATCAGAGAAATAGCCTTTGACAGGTGGGGTGCTGTGCAGATGGTGCAGAACCTTGAGGGCATGGGATTTACCGTTGTCCCCTTCGGACAAGGCTTTAAGGATATGTCGCCACCCACAAAGGAGCTTATGAAACTGACACTTGAGCAGAGAATAGCTCACGGCGGACACCCAGTGCTGCGATGGATGATGGATAATATTTTTATCCGCACCGACCCTGCCGGAAATATCAAGGCAGATAAAGAAAAATCTACTGAAAAGATAGATGGTGCAATAGCCACTATTATGGCACTTGACCGTGCCGTAAGGTGCGGCAATGTAAATACCGAAAGCGTATATGATTCCAGAGGTATATTATTTATATAATTTCGGACAATGACGCACGAAAATCTTGACTAAGAGAAATTTTAAGGTATAATAGTTATAAAAGATGTAAAGACTATATATGCTATTCCGGAGGTGCGTTATGAAGGAGCTTATAAACAGACCGCAATATATAGAGCAGCTCATACAGAACAAGGATGTTGATCTTGTAAAAATCGTGACAGGAATAAGACGCTGCGGAAAATCGTCTATTCTTGATCTGTATCATCAGTATCTTTCCGAAAACGGAGTGGATGAATCGCATATTATCCATATGAATTTAGAATCACTCCGCTTTCGTGATATAACCGACCATATAAAGTTCTATGATTATGTTGCAGAACAAATTCAGCCGGGCGGCAAGACATACCTTATCTTTGACGAGCTGCAGAATGTCCCGAGTTGGGAAAAAGCAATCGAGTCATTCCGACTGGATTATGATGTTGATATTTATATCACAGGTTCTAACGCTTATTTGCTTTCGACTGAATTTTCAACGCTTCTTTCGGGCAGATATGTTGAGATCAAAGTCCTTCCGCTTTCCTTCAAGGAGTTTCTGACATTCTATGATTTTGATACATCAGTTACGATGGAGGAAAAGTTTCAGAAGTATCTGCAGTTCGGCGGTATGCCGATACTCAGGGAATATAAATTCAACGAAGCACGGGTTGATCAGGCTTTGGAGGGTATTTACTCAACAGTTGTACTCAAAGATATATTGCAGCGGAACAGTCAGGCTGATAATACAACACTTCAGAAAATCATGCGTTTTATGTGTTCCAATATTGGCAGCATTACATCCCCGAATAATATAGGCGTTATCCTTTCAAATGAGGGCGATATACGAGAGGGAAAGTCAAAGGGTATCGCAGGAAAGACGGTCAATAAGTACATCTCAATGCTATGCAGTGCCTATATTTTTTCATCTGTCGGAAGATACGATGTAAAGGGTAAGCAGCTTTTGAAAACGCTGGAGAAAAACTACATCATAGATCTGGGCTTTCGGAATATGCTGCTTGGCTTCCGTGGCGCAGACCGTGGGCATATAATAGAGAATATCGTCTATCTTGAACTGATACGCCGTGACTGGCGGGTTTATATAGGCAAGGTCGGAGAAACTGAGGTAGATTTTGTTGCGGAAAAGCCGGGCGATAAGCTGTATATTCAGGTTACAGAAAGTATTCAGTCGCCGGAAACAAGAGATCGTGAGCTTCGTCCACTGCAAATGATACGTGATAACTATGAAAAGATCATTCTTTCAATGGACAGGGATTTTATTACTTCCTATGAAGGAATCAAGTCGATAAATCTGATTGACTGGCTACTGTCGGAATGAGGTTAAAGACAATTATAAAAATATACGGATGAGCATCTGCTGATAATTGCAGGTGCTTTTTTTATGCCATTTTTGAAGGG
>CACYWT010000103.1 GCA_902778175.1 uncultured Ruminococcus sp.
GTATGCCTTGCTCCTGAGCTTTTGAATTTTGGAGTCAAGCATATTGGGATACGATGTCGTATTGGTCTTTTCGTTGATTTTTACAATGATAGCTGTGCGGACTGCAATTCTTCCATAAAGGCTATTGTCCTCAAAATAACGCTTCAATCCCATAAGCAGGAAAAGCGCACCCGAGAATATCACGATTGTCAGAAGCAGTGAAGATACTTCCGCACCATTCTCAACCCGCTGGAGAATCTGGGGCGCTATAAAAAGCTCTGTAAGGTTCATGGCGACAGATACAACAGCAATGATAATGCAAATGAGAAGAACGCTTTTACATTCTTTCCATGCGTTGGCAATCATCCAGCCCACATTCTCCACTGAACTGTATTTCGGTTTGGTTTTCTTTTCACTCATATTCCAAGCCTCCCTTCGCTGCACAGTATAACAGAACGATTCGCCTCCAGACATTCCGGGGGACGAATCGTTCTTTTCGGGGGACGAATTGCTCCGTTCTACTGCTGCGGAAGCAGTATTTCAGTTGTAAAAGCACCGTTTTCGGAATTGCGGCTGAGATAACCGCCAAGCCGGTCTATAATAGCGTCTATTCTGACAAGACCCAGCCCATGCCCTTCGCCCTTGGTGCTGTGAAAGATTCTCCCGCTCTTTTGCAGCTTCTTTTCTGCGGTCAAATTCGTAAAGGAAATATAGAGCTGTGTATTCTTCATGTCCATATAGATGCGGATCATACGCTGATCGGGAGGTAGCTTCAAACTTGCTTCGATTGCATTATCAAACAGATTGCCGATGATGACACATAAATCAATGTCCGGCGTAGTCAGTGCAAGCGGAATACGGGCATCCGCATGGACGGATATATCTTTTGAGTGCGCTAAGGATATTTTGCTGTTCAGGATGGCATCTGCCATTGCGTTGCCGGTTTTGATAACCGTATCGACTGTTGCCAAATCCGTATCCAATTCATCCAGATAGGTTTTGATGGCGTCCAAGTTTCCCGATGCGGCATAGGCTTTGAGAGTCTGGATGTGATTGCGATAATCATGACGCCAGCCCCGGATTTGCTTATACATATTCTCCACTTCGGCATAGTGGGTTTCGATCAGTTCTCGTTGATAGGCTGCAATCCGCTGATCCACTTTTTTCTTAAACAACGGCATGAAACTTGTCCTCCTATGTCCTTGCTATAATGGCACGGTTCAGCGCATCATATTGACCTCTCGGAAGTTGGATCACGCTGCCGTCGGTAAGAATGACCTCTGTTTTGGAAATACGCCGGACGCATGTCAGATTCACAATATAAGATCGACCCAGGCGGAAAAACCGCTCGTCAAGCTCTTTTTCAAATTCTCCAAGCGTCCGTTTTACCGTAACATTGATCTTTCCGTGTACGGTAACATAGTTTTGCTGTACTTCAAGATACCGAATCTCTCTTACAGGCATTACGACTGTCTCATCAGCAGTTTTGAGCAATAGCTCTTTTTCATTCTTCTTCAACCGCTCCGCTGCCCGGTCTAATACGCTCCATAGTTGTTCTTTTTTTACAGGCTTGATCAGATAATGGAGCGCTGCCACATCATAACCGTCTGCAATGTAATCTGAATAGCCAGTGATAAAGACAATTTGAACAGACTCGTTGTCCTTACGAATAGCCTTAGCCATTGTAACACCGTCCATATTGCCCATTTCAATGTCAAGGAGGAGGATATCGAAATCTTTCTCTTCTTCATAGTTGAACATGAATGCTTCCGCAGATGGATAGGTTTTGATTTTTATAATTCTGCCCAAAGACCATTTCTTTACGAGCGATGCAATATACTCAGTATCAATCTGACAATCGTCACAAATTGCAATTTTATAAATATCGTTTGACATTTTCTTTATCCTTAACATATTTCCCGCTTTTGATTCTCATATCAGAAGGCTTTAACGCTTCTGCAGGAATCGCCCATGATGCGCCAAATTTTACACATCCTTCAATTCGACCTTCGTTACAAAGTGTATTGATTCTTCTAATACCGATGCCCCATTTTTGAGAAGCTTCTCGTATTGTTATATAATCCATCATTATTAATTACCTCACAAGCGATATAAATATATCATAACAGATTATACTCTAAATTTGGAGTATTGTCAATATTCTGGTGTAAAAATATTAAAAACGAATTATGTTTGAAAAAATACGATTCACCTCTTGACAAACGAACAAATGTTCTGTATAATGTTATTTGTGATTTTGTCGCTTTATGCGGAAAGAGCACGAAAACTGAATATCGGTGTCAACATATTTAACGAGCTTTACGTCCGACAATGCCTGCGGTGAGCTAACGAAATCGCCGCGCACGTTCCTTCGCCTTCGGATCACAGGCGGAACGCTAAATCGTGATCCCGTCTCCTAACAAGAGCCGTTACATAGACACACTTTTTAAAGCGAGGTAGTTGTCTCGCCTTTTGGTGTTTCTATGCAGCGGCTCTTTTTTGTTCCTTGAAACTTTTTTCAAAGCGCAGGAACGATTAGCACATTACGCATTGTTCTTAATACGGGGAAGAAACTTTTTCGCCGATAAGGTTGACTTTCGGCACCCCTTTGTCCAAAGAAGATGATGGGATCGCGATCCTTGACAACTGAATAGCCGTCCGAACGGGATATGACTTCGCGATAACATGGGTCCCCGAAAAGTCGACTGACTTTTTGGGAAGAGGAGGAGCAACGAGCCGGATGAGCTTTCGTGCTTGCACGGAAGCGATGAAGGCATAGTTTGCGACGACGAAGCGAAGCGACGCTGCGGTGAGACTCCGGGGCAGGCACACAAAAACGGCGTTCGGAAAAAACGGCGAGTGTAAATGTTTTGTAAAGATTCCGGAATAGTGATACTTTTTGCCTTTTTTCGCTGACTGCCTATTGAGGGCAGTCGAAAAGGAGAAGTTTTTGTAAATATTCCGGAGATATTGCAATTTCGGGCACTTCTCGCTGGCTACATAGTGAGGGGTGTTGTAAAAAAGTGCTTTTCTCGCTGCCTACATAGTGAGGGAAACTTATAAATCCGTTATTAGATAACTGCCCCCAGTTTTGAGATCGCAATTACGAATACTGCGCCCACCTTGCGGAAAGTGACTGTCAAATTTGACCCCCGATCAACGAAAGGATGTCGGGCTGACTGCCACTTTTGCCCCCTATGACGGATATGACGGAAGTGACGGATCATTCGCCATATACCGTCCGTACATCAAAATTAAGAAAGGACGTGAAAGAATGTCAAAACGCAAAACACGAAATACCGTTCTCTATGAGAGCGAAAGAGAGGAGGTGACAACGATATGAACGGACTGAATGTAAACAACCGTGTGCAGGGCTTCGATATCATCGACGCCGA
>CACYWT010000104.1 GCA_902778175.1 uncultured Ruminococcus sp.
CGGGTGCCATATATCCGTTCAGTGGGAGTAAAAATCTCCCACTGAACGACAGCAAGCCTACGGCTTGCCTTTGCTTGTTGAAAGCAAAGCTTTTAAAAACTTTCTTTCCTGAATATGAGTAAAAATGCGCGGCAAAAACATAGAAAATAATTAAAGAAGAAATGTTATTTTCTTTGAACGAATTAATCTTACAAATAATTGATGTATAGTATTATGGACGGGGCAGGGAAAACGAGTCTGCAAAACTACGATTCCCCAGTTCGAATCTGGGTGTCGCCTCCAAAGAAAAAGTCCTGTCACGCAAGTGGCAGGATTTTTGCTTTATATTATTTATTTTTATCAGTTGACTGTTATTATACGGTATTTCTGCTGTCCGCTATTGTCCCCCGAAAAAACAGGCAAAATTTCAGCCTGAAAAAAATATAAAGGAGTGAAGAATTATGATCTCTCTGCTTATCGCATTTGCAGTTCTGCTTGTTGGTTTTATTGTCTACGGCAGAGTTGCGGAAAAAGTATTTGCACCCGATGACAGAAAAACCCCTGCCGTTGCAATAAATGACGGCGTTGACTGCGTTCCGATGAAAACCTGGAAGGCGTTTCTTATCCAGCTTCTGAATATTGCCGGAACGGGACCTATTTTCGGCGCACTGATGGGCGCTGTATTCGGTCCGGTGGTATTTCTGTGGATAGTATTCGGCTCCATCCTCGGCGGAGCGGTTCACGATTATATGTCGGGTATGATAAGCTCCCGTCATAAAGGCGCGTCTATTGCCGAGCTTTCGGGTACATATCTCGGCAGCGCCGCAAAATGGATAATGCGTGTGTTTTCCGTGGTGCTTCTCGTGCTTTGCGGAGTCGTATTTGTCACAAGCCCGGCAGGACTGCTTGACAAGCTTACACCGGACTGGATGAACGGAACATTCTGGGCGATCGCAATACTAATCTATTATCTTGCGGCAACGCTTCTGCCTATCGACAAGCTTATCGGCAAGCTCTACCCCATTTTCGGCGTACTGCTGATGGTAATGGCTGCGGCTGTTATCGGAGGGATAATCTTCTCCGGCGGCAAATATACCATTCCGGAATTATCGCTTGAAAATCTCCATCCCAAGGGAACTCCCGTCTGGCCGTATATGTTCATTACCGTAGCCTGCGGCGCTGTTTCGGGCTTTCATGCAACACAGTCGCCGATGATCGCAAAGTGCATCACAAGCGAAAAGGAAGGCAGAAAAGTCTTCTACGGCGCAATGATATGCGAATCCGTCATAGCTCTTGTATGGGCGGCTGCCGGCGTTTCGTTCTACGGCACGACTCAGCTTCTCAGCGACGCTCTGAAATCAGGCGCATCAAATGTTGTATATGATATTTCGACAGGTGTTCTCGGCGTTGTCGGCGGTGTGCTTGCCATTGCAGGCGTTGTTATCTGCCCGATAACCTCTGGTGATACAGCCTTCCGCAGCGCAAGGCTTATACTTGCAGAAACCTTTAAATCAGATCAGAAAAGCATCAAAAACCGCCTTATTATTACCATACCGCTTCTTGTTGTCGGAGGTCTGCTTACATGGTATGCAATAGCCAACGACAACGGCTTCCAGATCGTATGGAGATATTTTTCATGGAGCAACCAGACACTTGCAATGATAGCTCTCTGGGTATCGTCCGCATATCTTCTGAAAGAAGGCAAATACCGTTTCGGTTCTCTCCTGACGGCTTTTCCGGCAGCATTTATGTCTGCCGTCAGTGTAACCTACATACTTATGGCAGATGAAGGCTTCCGCCTCAGTCAGACTATATCATATATTGCCGGTTTGTCCTTTGCGGTGGTCTGCTTCGGAGTTTATCTTTTTATGCTCATTAGAAAGCTCAGAAGAACAAAAACAGAAGCCAAAGCAGAAGAATAATTCGATGATAATAAAAAAGGGGCTGTCGCACAAGAGTAAAATAAACTCAGTGCGGCAGCCTCTGAATTTTTCTATAATGGAATACAAGTTAAAAAACGAATATAACCAATATATTATGAAATATTAAAATGAAAAAATGATATAACAAAAGACGTAACAGAATTATGTTGTAATTATGATGTGAGATGAATGATCAAATTCTTTTTGCTTTTTCTATAGTATTATTGAATTCTGTTTCATATTCACTTATGTGCAGAATTTTTCTGCTCATAAAAATGACCTCCTATGGTATGTTTTTTACCATAGGAGGTTCTGTTTTTTGGTCTGCTTTTCACAGAGCTGTTCGGCAGTCAGAAAGCTGATTTTTTTATGACAGATCCATCATTCTGCCTTGCCTTTATAGGTAACGCCATCGCCTGAACTGTTGCCGAAGGACAGAACCGACTGCTGACCTATCTCCTGCCGGATCACAGTGACCTTGTTCATTTTGATCTTCCTGATAAGGAAATCACCGCCGGCAACAAGCTTGTCATCATGAGTGAAGTCATTAGCCTTCAGCAGATCAATGACCTGTAGCATAGGCTTAAAAGCTTTGCTTTCAACAAGCAAAGGCAAGCCGTAGGCTTGCTGTCGTTCAGTGGGAGATTTTTACTCCCACTGAACGGATATATGGCACCCGCATACTTTGCGGTTATAGAATGACTTTCCGTTTGTCATACCATCACAGATTTTCAACCATATTTTTAACTATTTTCGCACAGTTTGCGGCAGCTTTGGCTTCAAAATCCTTGTATTCAACGATCTCCGTTTCATCGGGCTTATCCGAAATAGCCCGTATTATCACAAACGGGGTTTTATTCAGATAGCAAGCCTGAGCGATCGCTGCACCCTCCATTTCACAGCACATACCGCCGAAGTTTGAAATGATCTTATCTTTCTGTTCCTTTGTAGAAATAAACTGATCTCCCGAGCAGACTCTGCCCTCAAATGCATGATTTTCGGGAGAAGTTTCCTTTACTGCCTTTACAGCAGCAGCGCGCATAGTTTCATCAGCAGGGAAGGCATACAATCCTGTGTACGGTATTTCGCCCTTTTTAAAGCCAATTGCTTCTACATCAAAGTCATGCTGTACCGCATCGGTAGATATTACAAAATCGCCTATATCTATCTGATTGTCAAGCGAACCGGCTACTCCTGTATTTATTATCCTTGTGCAGCCGAAATCATTTATAAGCGTATTTGAGCATATTCCGGCATTGACCTTGCCCATGCCGCACTTTACAATTACAACATCCTTTTTGCCGAGTGTTCCTTCACAAAACTCCATCGCAGCTATTTCTGTTGTTTTTGTAATATTTGCAGCGTCATTTAATGAGCTTACTTCAACATCCATTGCACCGATAATACCTATTTTTTCCTTTTCAGTTTCATGGATAGTTTCGTTTTTGGCGCATCCCGAAAAAATCAGCATTGATATTATCAGAATGGCACTTATTATAGCTATACTTCTCCTTTTCATTTGAATTATTCTCCTGTTTTGGATTTATTCTCAGACAAGGCTGTCTGTTTATTGCACATTCGTACCTTGCGTAATTTGTTTCTTATTTTCCGCAGCTTTCAGGAAAGCGGTGCTTATTACCGAGTAAATGATATAGGCTATAAGCGTTCCGAAACATACATCGGTAAGGAAGTGATTTGTCATGTGTATGCGGTTATAGCCGTAAAGGACGACAAATGCGCAGGCTAAACCGAAGCAGACAAGATTCTTCGCCATGCTTCTTTTCTTGCAGACATCAGCAAGCATCGGGAGAGAGAACATCATTGAGGCTATCGACATATTGCCGCTCGGCCAGCTTTTGAAATTATCATCGCTGCCTGCAAAATACGGTACCATCTGCCACCAGTTGCGGAATCCGCTGTCGGGATCATCAAGGGTAATGAGGTATTTATAGCGCGGTCTTGAACCGACCTGCTTGAGCCACAGATTTACATTATCCGCAGCGATACCCGCGATAAGTATAGCCGCGCCGACTGCAATAAGCTTGTCGGGATCGACGTCATCAAACAGGAAATTGCACACTATCGGGACCCATATATAGATCACAGCCACTAATCCCCAACAGAGTACAGACAGGAGCGGTGAGGATTCTCCTGCTGTATATCCGAGCATTTCCCTGAGCTTGACGCCGCTGTAGCTGTTGGTGTAGTAGACAGCCATAAAATAACCCAAAACAAGAAGTACCCAGGCGAGCATATTATATCTGCTGCCCTTTTTTTTCAGTCCCTTATAAAGACACATTCCTGCCGCAGGATACAGACAGTAGGAAAAGTATGCTCCGAAAGTTGCAAAAAACGAGCCTAAACTTGTTTTGTTTGCAAGCGCCTTGTTTATATTCAGATCGCACAAGGAGCCGATAATTATGCCTATAAGACATACCGCACAAACTCCGGTAAAGCAGGCAGCCGGTACGGACATTATTCTTTTGCTTTTCATTTTTTTCACCTCACAGATTTACGCAGCAGTCTTTACAGATTCTTCTGTTTTAGTTTCACTGTAGGGAGTAAGCTTGAAATCGCCGTAGATCGTAGAGAACTCATTCTTCATTGAAACTGTTTCAATACCCATCTTATCACAGTCCTTCTTGAATTCTGCGGCTACCTCTGTATCTCCGTGATCTCTTTCGGTATCATCGCACAGGAGCATATAAGCCTTGCCGCCGTGCTGAATCACATACTGTCCCATCGCAAGGTCGCCGGAGCTGTTTCCGAATGCCAGAAGAGGTGAAATGCCAAGGTCGTTTATAATGCTGATTACCTTATTCAGCTTGAGATTCTTGAACTTTGATGTTCCGTCAAAGGTGATCTTTTCATCTGCTGCGGGAGTATAATCACGGGCTTTTGTGTCCTCCTGACCGTCTGCAATGAAACCGTATCTTGTGCCGATAACCTGATATGAGGGAATGTACTTTCCGAGTACGTCCTTTGACAGCTCACGGAGCAGATTGACCTCTGCGCCGCTGTTGATATATACCTTGAAGCCGTTTTCGGTAAGGTATTTTACAAGGGAGATCATGGGCTTGTAATAGCCGTCAGCATAGGTCATATTTTCAAAGCCGACGACCGGCTCTGACATGAATTTGCGGATATATTCACGGTATTCCTCAACGGTAAAGCCCTTGAAGGCATCGGCTATGATATCGCCTGATGAACGCGGAGACTTCGGCTTTTCGCCGCCGCTGAGCAGATACTTCTCCAGAGCCTTGCAGTATTCAACATCCTCGGCAGCGCCCTTGTAGGTATCATCGTGAACAAGGCGGTGTATCATAAGGCACTGGTCAACGTAGGTGGGGAAAAGCTCCCCGTAAAGAGTTCCGTCCGAATCAAATACGGCTATTCTGTCTGCCTCGGGAACGAATTTATCGGATTTTTCATCCGTTACCTCCGAAACAAATGATATAATGGATTTCATAGCGGGCGAATCCTCAGTCCAGTATTCAAATGAGGTCGTTTTGTTTTCAGACTTTGAAGACTGCTCAGTGCTGTCCTCTGTTTTCTTTTCTGTGCTGCTCTCGTCAGACTTGCTGCTGTCGGATGCAGCAGATGAAGCAGACGCCGTTGTGCTGTTCTTGCTTTCCGGAGAATTGCTGCAGGCAGCAGCGGAAAGCATCAGAAGGGCAGCAACAATAATTGCGGTAATTCTTTTTTTCATTTTGTTTTCCTCCGGATAATATTAATATATTTTCAGACAGGCATAACGAACAGCCGGCAAAGACCGTCATCATTCGGGAAAAGAAGCTGACGCATAATACCGGGAGTTACAGCTTTACGCAGTTTTTTCTTAAAAGCTTTGCTTTCAACAAGCAAAGGCAAGCCGTAGGCTTGCTGTCGTTCAGTGGGAGATTTTTACTCCCACTGAACGGATATATGGCACC
>CACYWT010000105.1 GCA_902778175.1 uncultured Ruminococcus sp.
AATGATAAAACAGGCGCTTGTTTCCGGACGGGAATTATTGTAAGTGGGAATAATACAGCCGGAAAGTGACCGCCTGCGGCGGTCACGGCGGCGGTAGGGGATTGAGTTTCTTACGGAGCAGCGCCGTGAACCGCGACCAGTGAACTACCGCCTTGTATTCAGAGCGGAGCGCAGCGAGCGACCAACGCGAATTGAGAGCGGAGGCACTCCGCCCGGCGCTAAAAAGAGGCGGCACTGAGCCGCCTCTTTCATTATGCATTATGAATTATGCATTATGCATTATTGACGTTATGCATTATAAAGGTAGCTATTGTATTTCCCGACGTTTTGGTGTATAATTAGGTTATCATAAATAAAATGATAGTCGTATATTTTATTGAGCTGTTTTTGCGGCTTTGAAAACGGAGGAATAAAAATGCTGAAAAAAGGTGAACTCGTTTCCTATAGACCGGATATAAAGGTTCTGGACTGTACCCTCAGAGATGGAGGTCTGGTAAATAATTTTGAATTTACGGACGAATTTGTCCGCGACCTCTATAAAATGAATATCAAGGCAGGTATCGACTATATGGAATTCGGCTACAGAGCCGATAAGGATATGTTCGATGAAAGTAAATTCGGAAAATGGAAATTCTGTACCGATGACGATATCCGCGCTGTGGTCGGTGATAACGATACCGACCTTAAAATATCTGTTATGGCGGATATCGGCAGAACAAACTTTAAACGCGATATCTGTGAAAAGGTCAACAGCCCCGTCGATATGATCAGAGTCGCTACCTATATCCATACTATCCCGACGGCTCTCGAAACTGTTGAGTATTGTAAAAAAATGGGCTATGAAACAACAGTCAATATAATGGCTGTGTCAAAATCCAACGACAGCGACCTTGACGACGCTCTCGAAATAATCGGAAGAAGCTGCGTTGACGAAATATATATCGTTGACAGCTACGGCTCCCTCTATCCCGAACAGATCAGAAGACTTGCCGCAAAATATCTCGAAATAGCTGATAAATACGGCAAGACTATCGGCATCCATGCTCATAATAATCAGCAGCTTGCTTTCGCAAATACTATCGAAACACTGACAATGGGCGTCAGCTACCTCGATTCTACCGTAAGCAGTATGGGACGCGGCGCAGGCAACTGCCCGACAGAACTGCTGCTCGGTTTCCTGAAAAACCCGAAATATCATATCACTCCGGTGCTGAAATTTATAGAAAAGCATATCGTGAAGCTCAGGGAAGAAGGTGTTATCTGGGGATATGATATCCCCTATCTTCTTACAGGCAGACTGAATCAGCACCCCCGTGACGCAATACAGTTCACATCTGAGGGACGCACCGATTATGCAGATTTCTACCGTTATCTTTACGACAAGGATTCGTTCTGATAGGATATCCTTGCCTGTGCTGAAAGGAGCATATTTATGACGCTTGAAAAGCTTCTTACAAGAATGAACTATACTCTGGTGCAGGGCGGCACCGATATGGAAATTTCAGATGTGGTATATGATTCCCGTAAGGTCGTTCCCGGCTGCGTGTTCGTCTGTCTGATAGGATCGGCGGTGGACAGCCATAAATTCGCGCAGGACGCAGCCGACGCAGGAGCAGCGGCGGTCGTTATCAGCCGCGATATTACCGTTACAGGCGCAACTGTCATTAAAACCGATGATACAAGAAAGGCTCTGGCGTTTCTTTCTGCGGAATATTTCGGCAATCCTGCCGATACGCTTACGACGATCGGAATAACGGGAACAAAGGGCAAGACCACTACGGCAATGATGATCCGTTCCATTCTCGAAAAAGGCGGCATAAAGACCGGCGTTATCGGAACGCTCGGTATCTTTATCGGTGACAGGCATATCAGGACAAACAATACTACCCCTGAATCATATGAAATACAGCAGGCCATGCGTCAGATGATAGACGAGGGCTGCAAGTGCTGTGTTATGGAGGCATCGTCCCTCGGGATAAAGTGGCACCGCACCGACGGCTTTATTTTCGATTACGGAATCTTCACCAATTTCTCGCACGATCATATCGGCGGTGTGGAGCATCCGACAATGGAGGATTACCGCCATTGCAAATCGCTGCTTTTCCGTCAGTGTACAACAGGCATCATGAATATTGACGATCCGGCATATGAGGCAATGCTTGAAGACCATACCTGCCGCGTTGAAACATACGGCTGTGATGAAAAAGCGCAGCTCAGGGCGTCGGGCGCAGAGCTTCTGTCAAAGCCGGGATATCTGGGAGTACGTTTCAGATGCAGCGGCACTCTTGAAGAAACGATAGACGTTGCGATACCGGGAATGTTCACGGTCCACAATGCGCTTGCTGCGATCGCGGTAAGTCTGCATATGGGGGTAAAGCCGCAGCAGATATTTGAAGGACTGGACGAAGTCAAGGTCAAGGGCAGGGTCGAGAGCGTACCCGTTCCCGGAAATTACACACTGCTGATAGATTACGCGCACAATGCGGTCAGCATGGAGAATATACTCACGACTTTGAGGGAATACAATCCGACAAGGCTCATCACGCTGTTCGGCGCAGGCGGAAACCGTCCGAGGGACAGACGCTTTGAGATGGGCGAAATATCGGGCAGGCTGTCCGATCTGTCTGTTGTAACGGAGGACAATTCGCGGTTTGAGGACGTCAATGATATCATAGCTGATATTGTTACGGGGCTTAAAAAGACAGACGGGAAATACATCACAATTCCCGACAGGACGGACGCTATCCGTTACTGCATTGAAAATGCCCGTGACGGTGACATTATTGTTCTTGCCGGCAAGGGACACGAAGATTATCAGGACAAGAACGGCAAAAAGACCCACTATGACGAGAGAGAAGTTATTGCGGAGATTCTTTCTGATAAAGCATAACTTCAATAATGCATAACGTAAATAATGCATAATGCATAATGCATAATGCATAATGGCGGCGGCGCCGGGAAGAAACTCGTGGGAAACAAAACGGAAAGTTTAGGTCAAGCCTTTTTTAAAGGCTTGCAGGTCGAGGGCAGCGCCCTCGTCGCGCTCCGCAGAGCGCGAAATACTCAGGCATACAATCCCTCGTGCCGGGGGTGAATTAAAAAAAGCCCCGGTGGGGCTTTTTTTAAGAGGGGACGCCCTGGGAAACAAGTGACGCCCCGAGAGCATAGCGATCGGTTGGCGGAACT
>CACYWT010000106.1 GCA_902778175.1 uncultured Ruminococcus sp.
ATTCTATCGATGTATGGCAGTAAAACAACGAAATTCCGCAGCTTATAACAATAGGCTGCGGAATCAATTTGAAAGGAGAGTTTCAGAAATGGCTTTAAAAACAAAGACAGGGCTTTCTTCGGAGAAAGCAAAAGAATTTGCAAAGGTTTTCGAGCAGCTTATCTATAAGCATAGTGCGTGGAAGGTATGGCAGGATTTTGTCGATCTCTGTGCAATTTCAATTTCCAATGCAGTAGATAAAAGAGAAGCTGTATGGGAAACAAGAGAAAAAGCGTATATGTCAATCAAAGGTTCATACACGGATGACGAATTTTCGGTATTTGTCAGCTTATTCAGTATAACAATCCATGCCCTTGAAGATAATCCGGCTCAGGATTTTTTAGGGGAGCTGTATATGAAGCTGAATTTCGGTAATGGATGGAAAGGGCAGTTTTTCACACCTTTTCATATTTCCGAGATGATGGCTCGTATGACTATTGGCGAAAATACTCAGGATGAGATCAAGAAAAAAGGATATATCTCCGTCAACGATCCTGCCTGCGGTTCGGGCTGTATGCTGATTGCTTTAGCACAGGCATACAAATCCGAAATAAAGGAAGCATATCATAATTCCGTATTGTTTGTCGGTCAGGATATTGATCCCGTTGTGGCAAAAATGTGCTACATACAGCTCAGTCTGCTCGGATGTGCAGGATATGTTGCCGTTGGCGATTCACTTACAAATCCTATTGAGGGCAATGGTATATCGGCATGTTCTGATGATACGGATGTATGGTTTACACCTTTATATTTTTCGGAAGTATGGACAACCCGCAGATTAATTCAAAATTGTCTTGCTTAGAAACGGAGGTATCAGAAATGAACAGACAAAGGAGGAATCGAGGTGGACTTTCCATTCGACATCTATGATGTTGCCGACCAGCTCGGTCTTGAGCTGAAAAAACAGCATCCGAAATCGTCAGATTATAACTGTCCATTTTGTGACGGCAGAGCCAAACTGAACCTGAATGTTAAGCATAATGTTTTCCGATGTAACAGGTGCGGTGAAAACGGCGGTATGATAGACCTTTTCTGCAAAGTGACAGGAACATCAGACCGCAAGACTGCTTATCGGCTTCTGGCGGAACATAACGGTTATTCAGTCACACAAAGACAAGCGCGAAAAAAGACAGTTTCAGGCATAAAGGAAGCCGAAAAAGCAGATATTAAAAACCTGCACGAGTGTTATTCCGCTTTGCTCAACATCCTGACTCTCAGTCCCTCGCATAAGAGAAATCTTCTTGCAAGAGGACTTTCCGAGGAGCAGATCAGATCAAATATGTACCGTTCTGTTCCGAGAGGCGAATACGATCATATCGTTTACAGGCTGCTTGATAAAAGCATTAACATGATCGGTGTCCCGGGCTTTTATGTCAGCGATGAAGGCGAAATGCGAATAAATCTTCATAACTGCATGGGCGGTTTTTTCGTTCCTGTTTTTAACGAACAAAGGCAAATTCAAGGTATGCAGATTCGGTTTGACGACCCGTTTGAGAGTAAACGAAAGTATATCTGGCTCTCAAGCTCCGAAAAAAACGGCGGCTGTTCATCAGGCAGTCCTGTACAAATAAGCGGCGATATTTTTAACAGCGAGGTTATTTATGTAACCGAAGGACCGCTTAAAGGACAGATAGCCCATCATCTTTCCGGCAAACCGTTTATTGCAGCCGCCGGAGTAAATCAGCAAAAAGAGCTTGATAGCTTATTACTGCGTATTTGTAATGAAGGTAAATGCAGTACCATTGTTGATGCTTTTGATATGGATGACGATAAGAACGAACACGTTCTCAGGGGACACCGCAACCTTGCCTGGCTTGCCGCAAAATACGGGTTTAGTCCTAAAAGGGTGACTTGGGACAGAAAGTATAAAGGAATTGACGACTATCTTTTAGCCGTCAGAAACTTGAAAGGAGGAGCATTATGAGCAGATGTGCAGACTGTGTTTACAGATGGAAAATGTATTCGAGTCAGCGTAAGCCTTACTGCGGTTATGCACTTGATACAGGACAGCCGAGAAACTGCCCTGCGGAGCTTTGCGACTGCTTTGTAGAAGGAACTCCGCACCGCAGAAGAAGACTGATTTTTTCAGACAAATACTATTTATGAAAGAGGTTTTCAGAATGACTATTAACGAATTACTTTTCAATTTTCGCATCAATGTTGATAACGGCGGCATTCTTATTTCAGACGATAAGGGACAGTTCTGCGAGCTGACAAAAAGACTGCTGAAATACATAGGCAACGACGAGATCATCCGTACAGACAGTATTGGCGGCAAATTGTATGTAAATATCAACAGATCTGTTTCTATGCTGCAAAGAATGTGAGGGTGCTATGAAACAGACAATAACCTGCGAAAGTAAATACCCTTGGGTAAAAGTCGGTGATAGGATCAGGCTTATCAGTATGAAGGATGAGCCTCAGATGCCGGAAGGACTGTGCGGAACAGTATCGTTTTTTTATGCTGTTCAGATCCATGTTCATTGGGAAAACGGCAGTTCTCTTGCACTGATCCCGGAAATTGACAAATTCAAAGTAATCAAAACTCCAGATGAAAATGCGTAATAAATCTGCACTTACAAATGGAGTTCAGAAAGACAAAGCAGAGAAGTGCATATCGCTTCTCTGCAAAATCAGAAAGTGAGGTTTTAAAAATGAACACCAAGAAAATTCAGCGTCTGATTGCTGACAAAAAGTCCAAGCTGACTGATACGGAGCTTTTCGGCTCGGCGTCCTACCGTTCCTACTTGCAGAGCATTGCCGATAACATTTCCGGCAAATACGGCAGAGGTGCTTATATGATATTTTTATTCTATCATAAGCAGGTGAACATACTGTATCCATGCTATGAACTCAATACAAACATTTTCTTTGGCCCGGTTTGATCGCTTTTT
>CACYWT010000107.1 GCA_902778175.1 uncultured Ruminococcus sp.
GTACCAAGTCCAAGAATGGGCATTTCATAGCCGCTGTTGAGCAGTACAGTCTTGTTTTCAAAATCAAATTCTGTTGTCATATTACGCTGCTCCAATATCCTTCGTTTCATCAGGCACAGGTCAAAAACACTCCATACCCCGTCATTGTCGAGATCGTAAGGCTTTCCCCGCAAATCTTCCGCTGTCGGTTTCGCAAGAAGAAAATCATTGAGATTCCGTACATCCTGCACGGTGTATTCGGTATCTTTGCTGCCGTTCATTTCAAACGTTACGGTCACGTCGTCTTTACCGAGTGCATCAGCAAGCCCCGAAGTATCTGATATATGACCGATCTTTGTATAGCTGTATGAAGTATCAAAGCTCTCATAGAATACCACAAGGCAGTTATCCCCATAGAGCATAATGTCGCCCTTGCTGATATGACCTACATTTTCAGGCGAGGAAGGCAGAGAGGTATCAAGGTAATAATATTTCTCATTGCCGTTTAGCTCTGACATATCAAGCGTCAATGGCAGCATTTGTGTCAAAGCTGTAACTGTATCGCTGCTTTCAAATGTGACAGGAAATTGCTTATATTCAATAACTATCTGCATACTGTCTGCCTTCTTTTCATTTTGTGGCTGAGTATCAGCTGACTTTGATTGAGTTGACAAAACTGAAGCAACGCTGCTGTTACTTTGCACCGTCATAGCCGAACTGTCCTCTGAGTAACTGCCGCACCCGGTCAACACCAGGAAAGTAGAAATAACAGCTAAAAATCTTGCTTTAATCATAAATGCTCCTCACCACCTTTGCAGGAGTGCCGACCGCTATCATATTTTCGGGAATATCCTTTGTAACGACGCATTATCACCGATTGTCACACCCGAAATGATAGTTTAGTTAGAGCCTATCCACACGTTCCTGCCAATGTGAATGGGCTTGGGTATCAGATCATGACGTTCTTCGGGGAGAAGTCCGTGATTCAGCGTTGCAAGCACCGTATTGTGACCGATCGGCGCACCGTCACCGATAAAAATCCCGCCCTGATCCTGAAATTTACAGCCTGCATTGATGAACACGCCTTTTCCGAGATGAATGTTCTTTCCGCAGTCTGTGTAAAACGGAGGGAACAGCCCGACCTCAACAGGTTCACCGATCAGCTCCGACATCAACGCATTGACTTCATAGGGGGTATGATAGCGGCTGTTGATCTCCATAGTGATGCGGATAGCATCCTGACTCAGCTTGTGCATGATCTGATGCACATCGCTCTCCGCCGTGACCTGTTTTCCGCTGTTCATAAATTCAAGAAATTCCGCTGTTGTCATTGCTGTTTCCTCCGATCGGGATCAATTCAGATATTCGTGATAGAACGCTTCGAGCTTGTCAAACGGGATAACGTGATTCTCGCCGCCATCATAGAGGTCAGTATGCGAAGCGCCCTCGATGACAAGAAGCTGTTTGTTTTCAGTATACGGATTACCGTTTATCATCGCTTCATAAGCATCTTTTCCAAAGTAGAAGGAATGTGCCTTGTCGCCGTGCATGATCATGACAGCGGAGCGTATCTCATTGCTGTATTGCAGAATAGGCATATTGATGAACGACATACAGCCGATCTTGTTCCAACCGCCGTTGGAGTTAAGCGAACGGGGATGATAACCTCTTCCGGTCTTGTAGTAAGCGTAGTAGTCCTTTACGAAATACGGCGCATCCTCGGGCAGAGGATCGACAACACCGCCGCCAAGCTCATACTCTCCGGACCGGTAATCCCTGATACGCTGTTCATTGAGCGATACCTTTTTCTCATGACGTTTTTCTTCGCTGTCCTCGCTGTCGAAATAGCCCTTTGCATTAACTCTCGTCATATCGTACATCGTTGATGCAACAGTTGCCTTGATACGGGTATCCAGTGTTGCAGCGTTGAGAGCCATACCGCCCCAGCCGCAGATGCCGAGGATACCTATACGCCCGGAGTCAACGTTATCCTGAACCGAGAGAAAATCCACTGCTGCCATAAAGTCCTCCGTGTTGATATCGGGAGAAGCCATATATCGGGGAAAACCTCCGCTTTCACCAGTAAAGGACGGATCAAAGGCAATTGTCAAAAATCCACGCTGTGCAAGTGTCTGCGCGTAAAGACCGCTGCACTGCTCCTTGACAGCACCGAACGGTCCGCACACAGCGATAGCAGGGAGCTTTCCGCCTGCGTTCTTCGGGGTATACATATCGGCTGCAAGCGTGATGCCGTAGCGGCTGTGGAAAGTGACTTTTTTGTGGTCAACCACGTCAGATTTCGGGAAGGTCTTATCCCATTCCTGTGTCAGAGTAAGCATTTCGTTTTTCATTTCAGATTCCTCCGTTTTTTCTTAATGTGTAGGTAAAATAGTCAAGGCAGTCAATACGGTCGTTATACTTATGAACGCTGTCAAGAAGCGACTGCCGATAGGTTTTCAGCAGTTTCTCAAGCTCTGCATAACGCTTTTCCCCGATCAGCATCAGACATTTTTCTGTCATCTCATCGTCCAGACCCATGTCACGCAGATTTTCTATCATTACTGCTGTTTTGTCGGCTGCATTTGCCATTCTCACCGCCTCCGTATTTCTGTAATTTCAGTATAACGCATTTTTCCGGATATGTAAAATACCTATATGTAATCGCTTGTCATTCTTGACAGGAATTACAAATTGCGTTATAATAGCAGTATCATAAAACGGAGGTGCAGTATGGAGATACGGATACTACGTTATTTTCTTGCCATCGCAAGAGAGGAAAACATGACAAGGGCAGCCGAACGGCTTCATATCTCGCAGCCGTCACTCTCTAAGGAGATCAGAAAACTCGAAGAAGAATTAGGGCATGAACTGTTTATCCGCACGAATAAGAATATGATACTGAACGATGAGGGAATGCTCCTGCGAAAACGCGCCGAGGATATTATTGCTATGGTTGACAAGACCGCTGAGGAATTCAGCCAGCTTGACAACATCATCGGCGGAGAGATACGCATAGGCTGTGCAGAAAGCTATCTCATCAAATACCTTGCACGAAGTATCAAATCGTTCAAGGAGCAGTACCATGATTTCATATTTCACATATTCAGCGGAGATACCGAACTTGTTGCGGAACGCCTTGACAGAGGTATCCTCGACCTTGCACTTATCGTTGAACCGCCGAACCTGTCAAAATATAATTATCTATCTATCCCCGAAAGCGACAAATGGGGACTTGTTATGCTCCGTGACAGTCCTCTTGCCGAAAAGCAATATGTTACCTTTGACGATCTCTACGGACTTCCGCTGTTCTGCTCAGAACAGTCGATCCGTGTGGATTTTCCCCGTTGGTGCGGAGAAAATATGGACAAGCTGAATTTTGCGGGAACTGTTAATCTTGCCTACAACGGATCAGTGTTCGTAAAAGAGGGGCTGGGGTATCTTCTTACTTTTGAGCATCTGATCGACACGAGCGAGAAGAGCGGACTTTGTTTCCGACCGATCATGCCGATTCTTGAAACGAATATGTATATCATCTGGAAGAAGTATCAGGTGTTTTCACCGATAGCGGAGTTGTTTTTGAAAAGATTAAGGCAGGACTATAGTTAATTGAATAGGCACAGGAAATAAGGGCTATGCCTTCCGTACACGGTCACGGAGGACATAGCCCTT
>CACYWT010000108.1:0-2723 GCA_902778175.1 uncultured Ruminococcus sp.
TATAAAGCCGCGATTGTCAGTAAGTAAAAACCGCGACCAATGAACTACCGCCTTGTGCCCAGAGCGGAGCCGGAGGCGCAGCGACCAACGCGAATTGACTGCGGAGGCACTCCGCCGGAGCCGGAGGCGCAGCGACCAACGCGAATGGACACCGGCGGCACGCCGGGCACCGACGCAGAGCGCGAAATACTCCAAGCGGCAATCCCTCGTGCCGGGGGTGAATTAAAAAAGCCCCATTACCGCCCCTATACCGGTACGGAAAGGGGGTGTTCTCAGATGGAATCCATTCTGTCTTTTTTCGTCTCCATCATGGCAAGTGTAGTTGCCTACTACATTTGCAAATGGTTGGATGGGGAAGAATAATTCGGTAACCAACCTCAGATGTTAGCCTATCTGGTACATAAAAGGCAGCCCCCGTACAAGTGCCGGCTTGTACGGGGGTATTTTTTTCGTTCTCAGACGAACCATTCTGTCTTTTGCCTATTCATTATTATAATATTTTTTAGTGGATTTGTCAATCGTTTTTCAAAATATCTCCGTCATCGCCCGTTCTGTTTCCCATGAGTTTCTTCCAGGTGCGCCGCCGGGCGTCTTACTTTGTTACATGATTTATCAGTCCGCCGTCAGCAATTATGCTCTGTATGAACGGCGGAAAAGGCTCTGCCTGATAGGTCTTGCCGGTCGTGATGTCGGTGATGATGCCTGAATCAAAATCAACCTCGACTTCATCGCCTGCTGCGATCTCCTTTGATGCGGCATCACATTCCAGTATCGGCAGACCAATGTTGATCGCGTTGCGGTAGAATATTCTTGCAAAGGTGGACGCGATAACACAGGAAATTCCCGATGCCTTTATCGCTATCGGCGCGTGTTCACGGGAAGATCCGCAGCCGAAATTCTTTTCGGCTACCATGATATCTCCGTCCTTTACTTTTTTGGTAAAATCAATATCTATATCTTCCATGCAGTGTGATGCAAGCTCCTTGTGTGAGCTTGTGTTCAGATATCTTGCAGGGATTATAACGTCGGTATCGACGTTATCTCCGTATTTATGTACAGTTCCGTGTGCTTTCATGCCGTATTGTCCTTTCTGATTTTTTAGAGTTCACCGTTCATACCTTGGCAGGGTCGGTAATGTAGCCTGTTACTGCGCTGGCTGCTGCAACAGCAGGTGACGCAAGGTATACCTCGCTTTCAACATGACCCATTCTGCCGACAAAGTTTCTGTTTGTCGTTGTGACAGCCTTTTCGCCCTTGGCAAGAATACCCATATGACCGCCAAGACACGGACCGCAGGTCGGTGTGGAAACAACTGCTCCTGCCTCGATAAAGATATCGAAAAGACCCTCGTGCATAGCCTGAAGATATACGTTTTGTGTTCCTGGGATAATAATGCAGCGCACACCCTTTGCGACTTTTTTGCCCTTGAGTATTGCAGCGGCAGCGCGCAGATCGGTGATCCTTCCGTTTGTGCAGGAACCGATAACAGCCTGATCTATTTTTACTTCTGTTTCTCCGATCTCATCGACAGTTCGCGCATTTTCCGGCAGATGCGGAAAAGCCACAGTCGGGCGCAAAGCCGAAAGATCAATAGTATATTCAGCGTCATATTCGGCGTCATCATCAGCGCAGTATTCAACTGCTTCGCCCTGAAAGCGGTTCTTTACATATTCGCGTGTGATATCGTCAACGGGGAATATACCGTTCTTTGCGCCTGCCTCGATCGCCATATTAGCGATACAGAGTCTGTCGTCGATGTTAAGGTATTTCAGACCGTCGCCGCAGAATTCCATTGATTTGTAGAGAGCGCCGTCAACTCCGATCATTCCGATGATGTGGAGAATAACGTCCTTTCCGCTCACGAACGGAGCCGGTTTGCCTGTCAGCACGAAACGTATAGCTGACGGGACCTTGAACCATGCCTTGCCGCTTATCATACCTGCAGCCATATCGGTCGAACCCACTCCGGTAGAGAAAGCGCCGAGAGCGCCGTAAGTACAGGTATGGCTGTCCGCGCCGATACAGAGCGTACCCGGTCCGACAAGACCCTTTTCAGGCAGAAGAGCGTGTTCAATACCCATCTGACCGACATCGTAGAAATTCACGATATCATATTTATCCGCGAAACGGCGCACCTGAGCGCACTGTTCAGCCGCCTTGATATCCTTATTCGGTGTAAAGTGATCCATTACCATTGCGATTTTTGTGTTGTCAAAAACCTTACAGGCGCCGCCGTCGTTAAAAACGTTGATAGCCACCGGAGATGTGATATCGTTTCCGAGCACCATATCCAGTTTTGCCTCAATAAGCTGTCCTGCCTTAACGCTGTCCAGCCCTGCATGAGCCGCCAGTATCTTTTGTGACATTGTCATTCCCATTTTGTTGATTCCTCCATTTCTTCCGGACCGCCGCCCCTCCTCCCGGACTGCCGCCCTTCTCCCGGGCTGCCGCCCTTCTCTCGGGCTGCCGCCCGAACCTGCCCGGGGCTCCTCGCCCCGGACCCCCGGCAGGGAGCAAGCTCCCTGCACCCGTATTTTGCTCGCCGGGGGATCATTGAAAAATATTATAACATAAATCCGAACCTTATTCAATCGCCGCAGGCGATTATTTTTCGGATTTTGATAAACGTTCGCTCAGCCGCCCGATGAGAGGGCACATCGTGCCATCGAATCGGCTTGGGGCGTGCGGTTGTATTAAGCGAAGCTCAACGTTCGCTCAGCCGC
>CACYWT010000108.1:2753-8803 GCA_902778175.1 uncultured Ruminococcus sp.
TTGCGGCGTGCGGTTGTATTAAGCGAAGCTCAACGTTCGCTCAGCCGCCCGATGAGAGGGCACATCGTGCCATCGAATCGGCTTGCGGCGTGCGGTTGTTATAACATAAATCCGAACCTTATTCAATCGCCGCAGGCGATAAATAAAAAAATTATATAAAATAAACTTGCAAGGCGATCAGCCTGCGGAATTGCGGCAGTCCTCATTTTGTGAACTTATACAAGGTGGCGAAAACCTTTTTTACCCCCTGAATTTTACGAAAAGGGGATTGATAGTTATGCATACATACGGTGATTTTGTTACCACTATGATGGCAATAGTATCAATAGCCCGTTTTGTATTTGATATCATCAAATACAAAAATGAGCATAAAAAGAAGTAACCGCTCTGTCTCCAAACTCAGCGGTTACTTCTGTAATCATTAATTAGGGGACTGCCGCAGTTGGCTGGTCGCCTTGTTTCTGTTTTTATTAAAAGCTTTGCTTTCAACAAGCAAAGGCAAGCCGTAGGCTTGCTGTCGTTCAGTGGGAGATTTTTACTCCCACTGAACGGATATATGGCACCCGACATACTTTGCGGTTATATTACTTTTCCCGGCTTTTGTCAACTTCAGAATATTGACATATAATATCAAAACATATAAAATAAACTTGCAAGGTGATCAGCCTGCGGAATTGCGGCAGTCCTCTTTTTATCAAGGGGCGAAAAACTTATAATAAAGCCCCCTTGTTCACTGAAAGGGGGTGGGTGTATGATTACATATAGCGAGCTTATGCGGACTATCAGTGTGATAATCGCCATCGCCGGTTTTATCCTTAACGCTGTTAAGATATACCACGATATAAAAAAGAAATAACCGCCTGTTCCCCAACTAGTACGGTTATTTCAAACTAAACTATTAAGGGGACTGCCGCAGTTGGCTGGTCGCCTTGTTTCTGTTTTTATTATAGTATTTTTTTATGACTTTGTCAACACATTGTGAATTGTGAATTATTGTTAAAAGCTTTGCTTTCAACAAGCAAAGGCAAGCCGTAGGCTTGCTGTCGTTCAGTGGGAGATTTTTACTCCCACTGAACGGATATATGGCACCCGAGCAGAAGCACCGACCGAGCCGGCAGGCGAGACTCGGGGGACATACTTTGCGGTTATATACAGAAAAATAATTTTTTAAAAAAATATTTTCGGCTGCACGAAAACAGCACCTTTCAATCGTTATATAAGTGAAAGGGGGTTATTTGATGGAAGGTAATTTTGCCGGCAAAGAAAACCGTTCCGAAATGATAGAAAAAGTTATCCGCACCCATGCGGATATGATCTACAGAATAGCATATCAGAATACCGGAAACTATGATGACGCCGAGGATATTCTTCAAGAAGTGAGCATTGCGCTTATTACAAAAAATGCTCCGCTCCATGATGAAGAGTATCTCAAACGCTGGCTTGTCAGAGTGACCGTGAACAAATGCAGGGATATGCACAGACACAGAAAAAGATTAAAAACCGAACCGCTCGAAGAACATACGGATAAAGCTGCTGAAACAAAAAGTGAGATCTGGGAGGAATTGTTCAGTCTTCCCGAAAAATACCGAATCGTGCTTTACTTATATTATTACGAAAATTTTACAATTAAGGACATAGCCCTGACGCTGAAAAAAAGCGTCAATACAGTCAGCTCCGATTTGCAGAGAGCAAGGAAAAAGCTGAAAATATTAATAACAGAGGAGGAAGATCGCGATGAAAATAAACAAACTGACAAAAGCGATGGAAGCCGTAAAGGCACCGCATGATGCAGTTGATAAAGCAGTCAAAGCAGCACTTGAAGCCGATAAGCGCAGAAAACAACCAAAACTGATCACCGGACAAAAAATCAGACGCTTTGTTTCAGTCGCTGCTGCGTGCGCCGTACTTGCGGCAGGCATAACGGCTGGACAAGTCTATCATCAGAACAAAAATTCCGATATCACCGGAAATAACGCAGACACGGGCAGCAATTCTCATTCCTTTTCACTGCTCGTTAATGCTGCGGAAATAACCGAGGATGAAAAAATAGGTTTGTCGGAAATTGATTTTACCGGCGTCAACAGTCTGGGTATGAATGCTTATTCTTCAAAACAAAAGCTTACTAACGAAACAATTGAAACTGTTACGCCGGAGGGTGAGATATGGAACAGACCTGTTCATGTTTTCCGTATGCAATACAGATTATATCCGGTTGTTGAAATACCGATAGTCTGCAAGGGAAACGGTATAAAATCCGTTACCTATAAAGTAAACGGCGCATATCTGAAAGCTAACAGGAAATTGAAGCTTCTGTCCGAGGGAACGGAAGAAGGTCCCCATGAGGTCGATTATTATGATCTTGTCGATCTGTATACTGAAAAGAACCGTGATACAAAATATGATCCGAACGAAAGCTTAGAGGCTTTAATGAATGGACTTACAGATTATAGTTACGATTACGACCATGATGAGTGGGAAAAAGAATGGAAATTACGAGAAGCTATAAGAGATCCTGATGATAAGCGCACGCTTGAGGAAAAGCTGAAAGAAAGGTATTATTATACCTATAAATCAATGACGGTATCTTATGAAGAACAGCTCAAGTGTGTTGAAGTTGATGAAAAAGATTTGGTACCGTATGGACGTAAGACTTATGACCCGGCGCAGGAAAAGGAAATCAGAGGAAGTGTGGCTGCCATAGCATTATTGCCGAGTTTTTCACCTGAGCTTGCGAAGGATGAGCTTACAAAAGAAGCGCAGGAATACATGGAGGGAATACCTTCAGGCGGCAGCTACGGAAAATTTATAGAAGGAAAAGAACACACTGATTACTGGGAAGCTTTATTCAATGCCTACCGCAGTCAGATAGAGAATGTTTCGCTTGAGGTCACGGTTCATTTTGATGACGGAACGGACGAAGGATATATTCTGGAGCTTATCCCCGGCGAAAGAAAGAATTACTCCTATTATGACCGTTACGATAACAGAATTAAGGTACAGACTATAATGATAGATGTTGTTGTCAGAAAGAAAAATGATCAATAAGATTAGTATTCTCCTCCGCGTACTTCCGGGGGAGAATTTTTTTCTTTTTTATGAGTCTCTTTGAACGAGACAAACAAAAGTTACCTTGGCTATGAAAGCTTCAATTTATGAGAAACTGACACAGCCTCCCATGAAAAGACATGATTGTCCGGTGGATATCTCTGCGCCGTTTGGCGGTGCGCGTCAGCGCACTTCTTGCCTTCCCTGAAAGGGCGCGGGTGTCCGGTGGACACCTCTGCCGAAGGCAGAAGCGCCGACCGTGCCGGCAGGCGAGACAGGGGGACCGCGCGCCTGCGGCGTGTGGTGGAGAGGTTTAATCGCCGGATTTTTTTGTATACTTTTTGTACATAATGTGCTAAAATATAGAAAAAGCATAGCGGAGGAAAATTCATGTTTATAGTAAAAGAAATAATTGAACCTGATTTCGGCTGTGAGGGGCTTCCCGACGGTCAGGAACCTGTATGTACTGTTGTACTTTCTGCGCCCGACGGTACGGAAAAAACTGTCGAAGTTCCGGACAGGGAGCTGTATCAGAAGAATATTACAGAGGGTACAAAAGTCAAATATACAAATAGTATAATCACAAAGATGGAATAAAGAATGAAATAATACAATTAGTTTAAAAGCTTTGCTTTCAACAAGCAAAGGCAAGCCGTAGGCTTGCTGTCGTTCAGTGGGAGATTTTTACTCCCACTGAACGGATATATGGCACCCGTACTTTGCGGTTATAACCAAGTGTTAATACAAATAGTAGAATACTAATAGTATATTTATTTGAAACTATTACAAAGGGGATAATAATGGATTTTACGGCACAGTATACAAATGACAGCGAAGAAAGGCTTCTGCTGAGAAAAATTGATGATCTTATCCGCAGGAGCGAAAAAACATACAGCGTTCTCTATACGAATTTTCTCACTCCTGCCGAGCAGACTTTACTGATGAGAGTTGACGAATTCCGGGGCTTTATCTCGTTTGACGGCGGCTATGAAGATGCTGAGCGCAGAATGTGCCGCGTCTGCACTGCGGAATATGCCGCTGACGACGGCGCCCCGATGGTGCTGTTTTCCGCTCTTGCGTCGGCAGAGGACGCGCAGCTTTCCCACAGAGATGTTCTCGGCGCGCTGATGGGTCTTGGGATAAAGCGTGAAATGATCGGGGATATTATGGCTTCGGGGAGAAGGGCGTATTTTTTCTGCGCTGTAAGCGTTGCACAACTTGCGCAGCTTGAACTTGACAAGATCGGAAGATACAGTATAAAGCTTGAACGGTCGCAGCTGCACGAGCTTCCTCAGCCCGTGACGGAAGAGCTTGATATAAACGTCAGCTCTATGCGGCTCGACAGCGTATGCGGAGAATGTTTCGGCGTTTCGCGCACTAAAGCGGCGGAGATCATTCGCCGCGGTTTGGTTTCGGTAAACTGGCAGATATGCGATAATGTCAGCCGCGAGGTAAGCAGCGGCGACAGGATCTCGATGCGCGGCAAGGGCAAGATCAGACTTGGCGAAACAACGGGACAAAGCAAAAAGGGAAGGCTCTTTGTAAAAGTATACAAATATATATGAGCGGCGCGGAGGTGATGATATGATTGCAAGCTTGCAGCAGATATTTATGGTGGCGGCAATATGGAGCCTGCTGCTGACTATGTTCGCAGGAATATTCTTTGTTATTATGAAAGATAAATATCAGCACCGCAATAAAAAGAATAAGGACGAATGTGCAAAAAGAAAAAAGGCGGTCAGGATATCGGGAAGGGTTTTCCTCTCGGTCGGGATATTGACAGCGGTTCTTGCTCTGGCGGCGATCGCTCTTAAAATAATATTGAATATGAGCTGATATACCTATGGTATAAATATACTAATAGTAATAATATTGACATATCCGGAAAAAAGTAGTATAAATGAATTACAATATAATCAGCCGATTGTAAAACGGCGAAAGGTCGTCAGCACGCCGCAGGCGGGCTGACACCTCGCCAAATCCCGAAAAGCTTTGAAAAGCGGAGAAAATTGTCTAATTACAATATAATATGAAGGAGAATTTTTAATGAGTCCTCAGAATGTAAATATTATCGGATCCGTAAAGCTGTTTTTCAAGAACTATGTCAATTTCAGCGGAAGATCAACACGAAGCGAATACTGGTGGTATATTCTTTTTAATTTTATAGTATGCTTTGTACTGCTGTTTGTAGGATCTGCTTTCAGCGTCAATACCGGCATCAATGCGTATTCTGCAAATTTCATTTATAATAATTATGTATATGATATATGGCTTATTGCGACGTTCATTCCCAGTATTGCTCTGAATGTACGCCGTCTGCATGATACGGGAAGATCATGGCTGTATCTTCTGGCTACCTTTATTCCGATAGTTGGTTCCTTCCTGGTTCTGATATGGCTCGCTCAGCCCAGCGACGGCGACAATATGTGGGGCTTCAGCGCAGAAACGATCGCAACCGGCAGACGCGGCGGTCAGGTCTATCATACAAATCAGTATAGTCCGAATAACTTCTATTCCGCTCCTCAGCAGCCCACATACAATGATCCCAATGCCTTCTATAACGGCGGACAGAATCAGAACTATGATCCGAACGGCTACTACGGCGCTCCGCAGCAGGGCGGATATAATAATCCGAATGCGCCTTATCAGGGATATCAGAATCAGGGATATCAGAATCAGGGTGGATATAATCCCGGAAATCAGTACGGCGCTCCGCAGCAGAATTACAATCCCGGTCAGCAGGGCGGAAATTTCAATGACGGACAGGGTTTCGGCAGCAATAACATAAATAATAATCAATGATATATTATCAGCGACGGAAAAGCAGTGGATAACGCTGCTTTTCTTTTTTTAATGCGCTGAGGTATATACGGAATGTAATATTTTGAGAGGAAAAGGGAAAATAGAATACAATTTGTAAAAAGCGGAAAAAGTTTGAAAAAAGGTGTTGACAAAGAGGAGGGAATGTGGTATTATAACAAAGCTGTCGCAAGACAGCCCGCAGA
>CACYWT010000109.1 GCA_902778175.1 uncultured Ruminococcus sp.
TTCCAGTTATGGAAATTATGTCGAACTGTTTTGGTATAATCAGGATAGACAAGCATACAGCTCGGTTTTTGTAAGTTCATTGACAGTTCCATACAGACGAATCGAAAGAGATTTTTCTATGGGAGGTGGTAAATGTGTACTGGACAATGACAATAGATCACGCTCTGCATTGATTGCCTTGCGATAAATCTATGCTGTTACAAAAATTGAGAAGTAGTATGCGGCTTCAAACGGCATAAGGGCGGTCTGTGCAGTTACAGGCCGCCTTTTTTTCTATGTGTATATTGTGATGATTTGAAGAAAACTGTGTGATAGCGGAAACGCTTTTTTCAGAGAAGAAACCTGAACTTTCATCGCAGATACGCAGTTTTAATGAGATTGACAGTAGATTGAGAGAATTATATCCAAAACCTTAGATTTTGTGGAGAATAGGCGGTTTTCTAAAAAACAGGGCGTTTCAAAAATGAGACACCCTGAAACGGCGCTATATCTTGCTTTTTCGGGTGTGATAGGTCATAATAGAAGTATGCGCACCGAGGTGTGCATAGCCGTATAGTGAACCTATTGCGCAAGGGGTTACTCGATCACTGTATGGAATTGAATATGGTACGATCAAATGAACGAGTGATGTTTGGTTGTCGGACGGTTTATGCCGATTGACAGTCTCACTGTGTTCATTTGCACATTTCCGTCCGACAGGAAAGGACGGAGATGTTTTATGAAAACTACATATAATGATCCCCAGGTGAAGCTGAACACCAACCGTAGGGGCAAGACCGATTATGATATAGTAGTCTATGGTACAAGGAGTCTGCGTAAACAGCTTGATGATACCGTAGCTGCTACGATCCGCCGATATATGGAAGAAAAGGAGATCGGCACAAGAAAGTTGTCCAGGCTTGCGGGGATTCCAAAGGGTACGATCTCCCGTTACCGCAACGGTACGGCTAAGTACGATCCTGACTATCTCTGTGCTATCTGCATCGCACTCAGACTGCAAACTTGCAGACAGCGGCACTTGTTCAGAATGCTCAACTGGAAGATGCCTGACGAACGTGGCAGAAAGAGAAACAGAGCTTACATCATCAGGGAGTTCCTTGACGGCTGTTTTTATGATGAAAGCTACACGGTCGCCCTCTGTAATCAGCGTCTGGTCGATGCCGGAGAAGTGTCCCTCACTCCGCTGTTTCCTCCGAAGGAGGGCAAGTGATGACGGGATTTTTCTATATGCACTTCGGTGATGATGTGCCTAAGAACATTGAAAAGGAGTATAACAGGCTTCTCCTGCACGAACAGTATCTTGAAAAAAAGGAGCAGAAGTATCGTATCCAGACGGCTACATTTGAAGATGTTATCACTGTATGTCCTGATCCTGCCACTCTCCCCATTAACGAGATCGAACTCGAGCGGGAGCGACTTCATAATGAGCGCCTGAAATATCTTCCTGTTGCTCTCAACCTTCTCAAAGCTGACTATCCTGACCTTTATCGGCTTATCGTAGAGTATTATTATGCTGAGACTAAGACCACAATGGCGGATTTAGGGAAACGCCACGGTCTGACCACTGAAACAGTACGCTATCGTATAAAGTCAGCAAAAGAGAAACTGAAAATATACATCATCATGCACGAAAACAAGGAGTAGAATTTGTGCGCAATAACGATTTTTCTTTTTCCGATGAAAAAAATAGTGAAAATCTTGCCCGATTCTTCAAATTCTGTGCTTGATATTATAGAGGGCGTTCGCTCCATGAGCCAACAAGCTCTCTTATCCTCCTTCCTACACGAAGGTTTACTTTGAGCTGAGGGAACGGCACAGCTTCTTTGTCCATTTTCAGGCTGTACCGTTTCCGGAGGTTCGCTTTTCTTTCATTTTTCGATGCTCTATCGAAGCTCCTTTCACTATGACAGCAGAGATGCTGTCGGGAGAGCCTGAGCCTGCGGCTTGGGTTCTGCCAAAAACATCTCTGAATGCGACAGTTCCATTTCTCCTATTTTCATATTGGCAGATAATACTGCCACTCCTGCGTCGGGGACGGTTCTCCGTTCCCGACATTCCAGGAGTAAATCACAAACAAAAACACCGACAAGATAGAGAGAGGGTGTTCTATATGAATGAAATCACAATTGCTGTGAAATACGATAATGATAATCCTACCGTCAGCGGACGGGAGCTTCATGCCGCCCTTGAGGTCAGGACGCAGTATTCAATATGGTTTGATAGAATGTGCGAATATGGTTTTTCTGAGGGAATAGACTATTATTCTTTTTTGAATAATAGGTCGGACGGACTTGCAGGAAAGCCGAGAACTGATCATCAGCTCACCATTGATATGGCAAAGCAGCTCTGTATGATCCAGCGTACCGAGATCGGCAAGCGATGCCGTGAATATTTCATAAACCTTGAAAAGCAATGGAACAGTCCCGATGCGGTCATGGCGAGAGCGTTACAGATCGCAGACCAGAAACTGGAGCTTGCCAAACAGCAGAACGGCAGCCTTATCGAAACAACTGCTGTTCAGGCAAAGCAGATAGAGGAAATGAAGCCGAAGGCGACATATTGCGATATGGTTCTGCAATCCGCAGGGCTTATGCCCATAACCACTATCGCAAAGGACTACGGAAAGTCAGCA
>CACYWT010000110.1 GCA_902778175.1 uncultured Ruminococcus sp.
AAAATGGACGAGATAAATGAAGTCAAAAGAACAATCAGACATGAAAACTGGAAACGGATGTATGAGGAATACCAAAGCAGTGGGATGACGGTAAAAGATTGGAGTGAAGCACACGGAATATCCGTAAAAACTTTTTACTATCGCCTGAGAGTGCTGCGCGAAAATCTTCTTAAAGAGAAAGAAACGCATGATATTGTTCCGATTGAAGCGTGCAAAAATGATTTGCCGGTCGGCATGTCAACTCAGTCCGATGAAAGAATACATATCAGTGGAAATGGTGTAGAAATTGAACTTCCTATGAATGTATCATCGGAGTTGATAACGGCTATTATACAGGAGATACGATCATGCTGAAGGAAATGAAAGGACCGTATTACATTGTTTGTGGTTATACTGATCTTCGCCGAGGTATCGACGGACTTGCGGGTATTGTTCAGCAGAATTACAAGCTTGATGCTTGTTCGGGCGGACTGTTTCTGTTCTGCGGAAGAAGGTGCGACAGGATCAAAGCTTTGCTGTGGGAAGGCGATGGCTTTTTGCTTCTTTACAAGCGGCTGGATAACGGAAGATTTCAGTGGCCAAGGAACAAAACGGAGGCAGAGCAAATAACAGCCGAGCAATATACATGGCTGATGCAGGGTCTTGCGATAGAACAGCCCAAGGCAATAAAACAGGCTTCGAAGCGACCGGAGATCATGTGATCTGCATAACAAAACCACACAGAAATAATACTGAAAAATTTGCATAAACCCTGTACTTTCCGGCACATTTATGGTATAATAAGTGTGTCGGAAATTTGTTTTGGAGGAAGTGCGAGAATGAAAATCCCTGAGAATATTTCACCTGAAATTGCAGCATATATCAAATCACTGCAGGCTGAAAACAGTAAGCTCCAAAACGAAGTATCCAATTTAAAGACCAAGGTTGAAAAGCAGGAACTTCAGATAAGCAATCTCACCGAAATGCTTGTAAATAGCCGAAAAAAGATATTCGGAAAATCCAGCGAAAAAAGCAAATACTTTAACGATGCACAGATGTCGCTGTTTAACGAAACGGAAACTTGTGCCGAGCCGTCTGCACCCGAACCGGAAAAAGAAACATTTATTGCGGCTCATAAAAGGCGTAAAAAGCGTACAAAAGCGGAGCTTAGCGAAAATCTCAATCACATAAAGCAAGTCTGTGATCTGGATAAGAAAGAATGCGAAATCTGCGGAGGAGAGCTTACCTGTATCGGAGAAGAATTTGTCCGCAGTGAGCTGAACATAATTCCGGCGCAAATGTATGTTGTAGATATCTACCGCAAGGTATACAAATGTACTCATTGCTCCGATGATGAACTAACAAATATTTTCAAGGCAGATACACCCGTCTCAGTTATGAAAGGCAGTATGGCTACTCCGGCGACCGTTGCCTACATTATGCAGCAGAAGTACCAGCTCGGAATGCCGCTTACACGACAATCAAAGTATCTCAAAGAGCTTGGAGTTGAGATAGGCAGCAATACGCTTGCAAGCTGGGTGATAAAAAGCTCTCGTTGGTTTGACAAGCTGTGGCAGAGAATGCACGATTTGCTGCTGAAAGAGTCTGTAATCCACGCAGATGAAACACCATTGCGGGTTTTGAACAGAGACGGAAAGCCTACCGATTCTCAGTCAAGAATGTGGGTGTTCTGCAGTGGAAAGGATTCCGCACATAAAATGGCACTGTACTATCATCATGCCACAAGATCAGGACAGGTCGTAACGGACATGATAGGCGATTACTCGGGATACTTACAGACAGACGGATATTCGGCGTATAATTCCGCTGTTAATGCACTGCGTGTCGGCTGTTGGGCGCACGCCAGACGCAAGTTTACCGATTGTCTGCCAAAAGGGATACAAACCGAAGATACACGAGCAGGAAAAGCTCTCGAACTGATCGGTGAAATATTTGCCGCAGACGAGGGCTTAAGTGAGTTGCCTTCAGAAGAGAGATATAAACAAAGAAAGATAATTTTGAAGCCTCTGCTCAATGAATACTGGAAATATGTCGAAAGCATATATGCTGCAAGCGGCTCAAACCTCGCAAAAGCAGTGACATATTCTTTGAATCAAAAAACATATCTCAACAATGTTCTGCTAAATGGCGAATTGGAGCTTACCAATAATCGTGCCGAGCGTGCGATCAAGCCGTTTGTTATAGGAAGAAAGAACTGGCTCTTCTCGGATACGGACAAAGGTGCCGATGCCAGTGCAAGATGCTACAGTATCATTGAATCTGCAAGTCTTAACGGTTTGAATGTTTTTGGATATCTCTCGTATCTTCTGACGGAATTACCTAAACTTGGAGAGAAGCCGACAGATGAACAGTTGGATTGTTTAATGCCTTGGTTTGAAGCATTGCCGGGTTATTGTAAAAATGTCTGAATTGGTCTAATTTATTCTAATTTATTCTAATTTAGTCTAATTTAGTCTATATAGCTTGTTAGAGTAACTCCCATGGTGTTTGATGCCATGGGAGTTTAGTGTTTTTATTACGCTGGAGGATTGAGGGGATAC
>CACYWT010000111.1 GCA_902778175.1 uncultured Ruminococcus sp.
CCCTCTGCGTGTCAGTTCAGCGGATATGGAGTGTGGTGTCATTCCTTCAAGAAATAATCGAAAAATCAGCCTGACTGTTTCAGCCTGTTCTTTGTTGACAACAATTTGTCCGTCAGCACCTTTATCAAAGCCGAGAACATGAGAATAAGCAAAGCTGACCTTGCCGTCTGCAAAACGCTTTCTCTGACCCCATGTGACATTTTCGGAAATGGAACGGCTTTCTTCCTGTGCCAAACTCGACATAATGGTTATGAGCAATTCACCCTTGGAATCAAGTGTCCAGATATTCTCTTTTTCAAAGTATATCTCTATACCCATTTCTTTCAGTTCACGGACGGTTGTCAGACTGTCCACAGTATTTCTTGCAAAACGGCTGACGGATTTTGTTACGATAAGGTCAATTTTTCCCGCCTTTGCATCGGCTATCATCGACTTAAAGCCCTCTCGTCTTTTGGTGTTTGTTGCACTGATGCCTTCGTCTGTATATATGCCGGCAAACTCCCAGTCGGGACGGCTTTTGATATAGTTCGTATAATAATCGACCTGTGCTTCATAGCTGGTAAGCTGTTCTTCGTGGTCTGTGCTGACACGGGCATAGCCTGCCACTCTGCGTTTCTTTTTACTGTTGACTGGCACTGCTGTAAAACGGTTCAGGGTTGCCGGAATGGTGGTTACTTTCCTTTTTTCCAATGCTCTCCACGCTCCTTCCGCATTTGTATCATCAGTTCGCTCATTTGCTGTCTCTTTTCGGGAGTCCACTTTGCTTTCATGACCTCGCTCATATGTGCTTTTGATTCTTTACTCCTCGGCGGAGAAAAACGAGGGGGAGGGATGTATTCAGCAGATTTTATCGTGCCGTCCTCAAAATAAATATCAAGTGTACCTTTGTCTTTCACATAAATAACCTTGATATGTTTTTTGAAAACATCTGCGTCATATACTTCTGTTTCCATAGCCGATGCAATTATTTCCTTCAGAATATCCTCACGCAGACCGATCGTTTGACAAGCTTTATGTTCCGAACATCTCCAATAATACGCTTTGCCTAATTCGGCGGACGGCTGTGTTGCTCTCCTGAAATTGCACCCGCAAACGAAGCATTTTATCTTTGTTGTAAGCTCCGTTGCATTTTTACATCTTGGGTGTGACCGTCTTTCTTCCGATGCCTTTGCACGATATTCTTCCGTCCAGCAATCCTTATGGGAAGTGTTGACCCAATGCCTTGTATCAACTGTGCTGTTTTTGAAATAAAAAACCAGAGTGCCGTGTTCCGGAACAGTTATTTTATCAACTTGTTTGGTAAAAACATTCTCGTCAAACTCCTCTGTATCGAGAACCTCAGAACATAACCTCTTTAAGATGTGGTCGGGGATTTCCCTTGTCGGGCAGCGGCAGCCTTTCTTCTTTTTTGAACCGCACACCCAGCTTACCACCTTATCTCCACGCTCGGTCATTTTGGCTCTGTTATTGCGGATATTCCGCATAAAACTGACTCCGCAGTGTTCGCATTTGATTTTTCCTGTAAAGCAGGTGATGTTCAGGCTTTTGTTTGCCAACGCACCAAGTTCACGCCTTTTTGCCATTTCTGCCTGTACATAATCGAATACAGCTTTATCAATTATCGGCTCATGCGTGTTTTCTACATAATACTTCGGAAGTTCTCCATGGTTCTTTTTTCTCTGCTTGCTGATAGGATCGGAGATAAATTCCTTCTGAAAAAGCATATTGCCTGTGTAGGTGATGTTTTCAAGAACCTTCCGTATATTGGAATCGACCCATCGGCAGCCCTGTCTTGTGGTGATACCTTCGGCGGCAAATTCACGCTCTGTTTCAAGTCTTGATTTGCCGTCAAGAAAATTCTGAAAAATACGCTTTACAATCTCCGCTTCTTCGGGAACAATAACCAGTTCGTCACCTTCCCAGCGATAACCGTAAACTGTAAAATGTCCGCTGGCTGTTATCGTTCCGTTTTGCATCCTTTTGCGGATACCCCATTTAACATTATCGGAAATACTGCGGCTTTCTTCCTGTGCAAATGACGCAAGAATAGAAAGCATAAGCTCTCCGTCACCTGACATGGAGTTTATATTTTCCTTTTCAAATCTTACCTCAATGCCGAGTGATTTCAGATGCCGCACTGTTTCAAGCAGGTCAACTGTATTCCTTGCAAATCTTGATATGGATTTCGTCAGAATAATATCGATTTTACCTTTCTCGCAATCTGCAAGCATACGCTGAAATTCTTCACGCCTGACCTTGTTCGTTCCGCTGATAAAATCGTCAGCGTACACTCCGACATATTCCCAGTCGGGATTTTTCTGTATCAGACTGCTGTAATAGCTGATCTGTGCCGAAAGGGAATGGAGCATTCTTTCCGACTGCATAGAAACCCTTGCATAAGCAGCTACTCTTTTTCGCTGCTTTATGCTCGGAACAGTCGGCTCGATTCTGGTGATTTTT
>CACYWT010000112.1 GCA_902778175.1 uncultured Ruminococcus sp.
ATACAAGAGCGTTCATTGAAAGATCAGCAGTTTCGTGAAGCGGACAAGCGGGCGCGTGACCTTGCCGATGCACAGCGTACCATTGAGGAGTTTCTCCGTCAGGAACGCAGCGAGCAGCAGCAAGACCGCAAGCGTAAAAAAAATGGGGATTTGGAGTGATCATTTCCGAACACACTCCGTGTAAGCCATACTAATGCGAGAAGCCATGACCTTACAATTTATCACACGCCAGCCGTTCTTATCGAGGAATTTCTTGTAATTTTCCAGTGACCACTGATGTTCAAACTTTACTCCTGCAAGATTGAGAATTTTTGACCATAAGCGGCTTACAAAACCTGTCTGATGATTGATGAAGTTCGGTGCAATCAGTATCCCTTTTTGTTTAAGAACCCTGTCAATCTCAGAAAGTGCCGTTTCAGGATCTGGCATGACGTGCAGAGCGTTGGCAATAATCACCACATCGAATGAATTATCCGCATAGGGTAAATCCGTAGCATCAGCAACCTCGAAAGTCAAATTATCTGGATAATTGCCTTTTTTAGCCGTACTAATCATTCCGTCAGAGTAGTCCGTGGCAATCATGGTATTGGAGGCATAAGCAACCTTTTTTGCAAGCAGCCCTGGACCCGTAGCAATTTCAAGAACTTTTTTGTCTTTGATAACCTTTGGGATACGCTTATACATTAAGCTGTAAATCTTTTCGTCAGGTTTCATAGCCAGTTTATAAATTGGTGCATATAAATCCCATGTTTTCTTATTCATCTACATTACCTCCATGATTAGCCTTGTATTCTTCCAACGCCGTCAGCAAAAGCTGTTTGATCGTCATACCCTGCGCCTGTGCATAAGACTTGATCGCATCGCCATCGCCTTTGGGTACGTTGAAGCGGATATAATCGTAATTCTCCTTGATATATTCCGCAGTCGGTTGAGCTTTTTTCCGTTTCCGGCTTTCGGTACATTCCCTGCAATACTTCTGAGAGCCGGAGGTCACAGTATAGGTCTTACCACAGATCGGACAAGTCTGTTCGCTGCCGACCTTCACAGCCGAGCCGGACTTCTTCTTTTCAGCGTATGCACGGTTACGAGCTGCCTGAGCTTTGTCACGGCAGTAAATACAGTATTTCGCACGGTTGGACGGAGTTTCAAACTCCATACCGCACATCTCACATTTGCGAGTAAACAAGCGTATCCCCCCTTTGAATTGGTCTTTTCCTTATTCTATCATATGTTAAGCATAAAGTCAAGCATAACATCAAATTTGTGGAAATATCACCGGGGAATATCGAAAATCGAAGTGCTGATTGCTGCGCTCCTACAAAAATCATTTTCTTCTCAAAATTATACTTGACTTTATGCGTAAAGTCAAGTATAATATAATCACGGAAACACACAAAACCCACATACCAAGAAAGAGAGGTAAATCCTATGTTAAACAAATTCTTAGTAGCAGGCAGATTGACTGCCGATCCCGAAATCAAGACCATTGGCGAAAACCGCCTCTGCAAGTTCACTATCGCTTGCGACCGCCCGAAGCGTAAGGGCGAGGAGACTGCCGAGACAGACTTCTTCCCCTGCACCGCCTGGAACCGAAACGCTGATGTGATCGTCGATTGGTTCGGCAAGGGCGATATGGTGACACTTGTCGGTGCAGTCCACATCAACCGCTACGAAAAGGACGGCGTGAAGCGTTCTTCTATCGAGGTCAAGGTCGAGGAGATCCACTTCTCAAGCGGTAAGAAGAAACAGGAGAACACCGCGCCGACCGACAACGGCAACCCATACGCAGGAACAGAGGACGATCCGCTGTTCTGAGCCGAAATCACAGGAGGATAAGAAAATGGAAACTACTATCATCGCAATCAGCAATCAGAAAGGCGGTGTGGGCAAATCCACCACAGCCTATAATCTCGGAGCTTGCCTTGCTCTGAAACACGATAAGAGAGTGCTTCTCATCGACTTCGATCCGCAGGCTAATCTTTCCGAATACCTGAAATACGAGCCGGACGGCAACCCGACCATGACACAGCTTATCATGTCATTCTACGCAGGAAACCCCGTGACCGCCGAGACAGCTCAGAAAGCTATCCGTCACAGCGAAACCGCAGGTGTGGACTACATTCCCGCCGACATCAACCTCGCCAATGCGGAAACGCTCATGGTCACGATGATCTCAAAGGAGCATATTCTCCGCAGGATACTCACGGAAGATGTGATCGAAGCGTATGACTTCGTGCTGATCGACTGCCTGCCGTCCCTCGGAACGCTCCTTATCAATGCTCTTACCGCTGCGGACAGAGTGCTGATACCAGTGCAGACACAGAAGTTCAGTATGGACGGCTTGCAGTCCCTTGAAGCTCTCACACAGCTCGTCAAGGCGAACACCAACCCGAAGCTGAACCT
>CACYWT010000113.1 GCA_902778175.1 uncultured Ruminococcus sp.
TCATGGCTCTGCTCCTTCCTGGAGCCCATGACGCTTTCTCATAGACACCTTGCCGTCGATCATCACATCGTAGGCATTGTTGATTATCCTGTCAATGATTGCATCAGAAATAGGACTATCGTTGTTCGGATCGGAGTTGATACGGTCATACCAGCCCTCGGTCTGATACTGAGTGCAGAATATCATCGACCGCTCAATACGAGCTTCGATTATTTCAAGCAGATCATAGCTTTCGCTTGCCGTCAGTTTGCGGATCAACCATTCATCAAGTATCAGCAGATCGACCTTCTTGTAATTTTTGATGACCTTGCTGAGTTCACCGTTGGTTCTGGCAATACTAAGCTCGTCAAGCAGCTCCGGCATACGGATATACCTGACGGATTTATACTTGCGGCAGGCAGCATTTCCGAGAGCACAGGCAATGTATGTTTTGCCGTTACCTGATGCACCTTTAAGGATGATATGCCTTCCGTCATTTATGTACTGACAGGTTGCAAAACGCAGCATCTTAGCCTTGTCCAGATGCCTGTCCTCGATATATTCGATGCCTTCTATCGTTGCCGATGGAGCAGAAAAACGGGCATTACGGATGAACCTTGTCAGCTTGTTGTCCTGCCTGCGGTTCCATTCGCTGTCAACAAGCAGGGCAAGTCTTTCTTCAAATCCGAGATGACTGTAGCTATCTTTATCCTCCATCTGACGCTCAAGCTCAGATGCAAAGGAGTTCATTTTCATAGTACGCAAACGTTCAATGGTATTATTAATCATTGCCGTCACCGCCCTTCTTCCAATAGGCAGCGCCACGGGTAATGCCGTATTTATTGCTGTTGTCGGTTTTCTCGGCAACCCTCTTTTCTTCCTTGCTGTTTTTAAGAATTGTGCTAATCGTGCGGACGGAAGGCAATGAAGAGAACGCTAACATCCTCTCACAGGCTGCTTCAAGCCTGTTCTTTCCATAACGCTTGCAAAGACTTTTAAGGCTTACACAAGCCTTGTAGCCCTGCTCCGGTGCGCTGCCGGAAGTAAGAAAATACCGTACCACTTCCTCAGTTGAGCTGCCGATATCTTTAGACCACATTCTGAATTCATCAGCGTTGTACTTCAGATATTCACGGTGTTTTGAGGGCATGTGTTCAGTCTTGACAACAGGCTGAACGCTGAATTTACCGAGCCTTTTGTGTGAGGTGATGCGGCTGCCCTTGAAATACACCTCGACCATATTCTTTGTCAGCCTGATCTGTACCTGTTCGCCGATCAGGTCGAAGGGTACAGAATACTTGTTCAGCCCGTCAGAGATCAGATAATCGTTTCCGACCTTTGCCTGTTTCCAGACAGCAGGCTCATAGGGATACTTCGGAAGCGGCAGCATAAATTCCTTTTCTTCGGAAAGATATGCTTCTCTGCGGCTGCCCGGACGCTTTTGAAACTGCGTAGTATTGATGATCTCCAGACGTTCTGATACTGCTTCCCGAACCTCTGCAAAAGAGAAAAATCTGCGGTCACGGAGTGCTGCAGTGACCCATGTGGTAGAGAATCCGACTGAGTTTTCTACGAGACCCTTGTCTGTAGGCTTACGGACTCTCGCAGGAACGATTGCGGTTCCGTAATACTCTGCCATCTCCCGATAGCTTTCGTTAAGCTGAGTTTCATAACGTGTGTTCGATGTGATCCCGGTCTTGAGGTTATCGGGTACAAGCAGCCTCGTAACTCGACCGAAATATTCATAAGCGTGGACATGACACATCAGCCAGGTTTCCTGCTTCATATCATCGCAGGCTTCAACATAAAGATAGCAGCTGCACGGAAGCGCAGCAACAAAGAGGTAAGCCTTGTGTTCCTCGCCGGTGATCGGGTCAAAGTAGGGAATTGTGCCGCCAGCCCAATCCACCTGCATTGTCTCTCCGGGCTTGTGGGTGATACGCATAGTTGCTTTCGTAACACGAGCCCAGCGACGGTACTTGTCCCCGAACTGGGTGCTCATGTAGGGCTTCTGACCGTTCGCATATGCTCTTTCACAATACTCCTGCCAAAGCAGAGTGAGCGTCACACCCTTCTTTGAAAGCTCATTGTGGATATACTCGTAGTCAATAGGTGCGTACACCGAAGGCTTGTCCTCATGCTTGTCGCCTAAAAGCTCATACAAGACCGCATTTGTGATGTCCTCGTCAAGAGGCCACTCAATGTGCATTTTCTCTGCACGATCCAATACTTCCTTGACTTTTTGATGCGAACTTCTGACGCTTGATTCGATACTTCTCTGGCTGTATCCCAGCGCATGAAGCCGCAAAATTTCCCGATAGTTTACCATATCAGGACCTCCTAATATCAATAGTCACACTTTTCAGTGTGCCAAAAGTGCGGTCAAAGGTGCGGCAAGGTGCGGTTATTTTTCCGGCAGGGTGCGGTTAAAAGCCCGTGCACGTGCGGTTTTTGCGGCGGCATATACATTGCTGAAGCAACAAGGTCGTATATGGGTCAGCAGATCTCCATCTGGGTAGACAATGAGTGTATTTCCGCTCCGAAAGTAAACTCCGTGATAACAGACGGAATAGCTATCATTTCAGGAGATTTTACCGAAAAAGATTCGGCAAAACTTGCATATTTAATTGATCCGGAAAGAAACAAATTCTGCTTTTCTGAGAAAAGCAGGAATATCACGCTGCCGACTCAGAAAGAATACAATGAGGCTTTGGCAAATGTGCCGTGGGTTTTAAAAACAGAAGATACGCTGGTTAGCTTAAGTATGTGGACACTCTGTACCTTCAATTCAGCCAGTGAAGCCTACAACAAAGTAAGCTCTCAATCAGGCACAAGCTCAGATGTTGACTTTGAAGATCAAAAAATAGGTGGAAAAGATGTCAAGGACTGGATTTATGACGATGCCAAGAAGAATGCTCTTGAATATATTGCACTTAAAGAGTTAGCTGACAAAAAGAAACTCGAACTGGATGATTCGTTGATCGAAATGTTTAAGAGCTACTACAGGCAGTTTTATGAATCAAGCAAAAGTCTTTTTTCAGATCTTGGAATATCCATGGACAGCTTTCTAAAGATCAGCACTTACCCTTCCATGATAAAGAGCGAGCTTTTTAAGAACCTTTACGGAAAGGGAAGAGAGCTTGAGGTCAAGGACGATGAACTGAAAACTTATTTCAAAGAAAACTATATCTCTTATTACTACGTTTCTGTCGATCTCTCGACAATGGATGCTGACAACAACACCATAAGCGTTTCGGATGAAACAAAAGCAAAGTATGAGCAGTTCTTCAAAAAGTATGAAAAAATGCTCAACAACGGAAATACTACTGATGATGTCACAAAACAATACAGAATAGATTTAGGGCTAATAGATTCACAAATGCCGTCATCTGTTTACAATGTCGTTCACAAAAGCGATATTTCTGAGGGTACGGAACTTGACAGATTTATCCTTGGCACAAAGGAAAAGACAGCAAAAGTTAAAATCATCGACAATACCATATATCTGGTCTACAGATTTGATATAAGAGAAAAAGCTGACAAGATCAGGGACACAGATGGCAACTATGACGAATCATTCATTGACAGAGATTCTGTTCTCCAGAACATGAAAAAGGATGACTTTGAAGAGTATATCCGAAAGGCTGTTGAATCCCTTGCTTATGAAACAAATGAATCCTCTATTAAAAACTTTAGCGTTGATAGGGCTTTAAAAATCATAAAGAGCAATAATTTATGGTCGAATTGAGAAAAACGATGAATGTATGATACTTTTTGTAAAGTTGCTGTTAGTTCTTAAAAACGTATTGTGCAAATATAGAAAAATTGTGCAGGAGGGAAATAACTATGAAATATTGCAGAAAGTGCGGAGCAAAAATGACTGACGATGCCTTGTTTTGCAGCAAGTGCGGATGTAA
>CACYWT010000114.1 GCA_902778175.1 uncultured Ruminococcus sp.
CTATCGCTTCTGTGAAAATGCAAAGAATGACCCTGATAATGATTATTATTTCATTATTGACGAGATCAACAGAGGCAATCTCAGCAAGATCTTCGGTGAGCTTCTTATGCTTATTGAAAACGATAAAAGAGGTGAAGATCATCAGATCAAACTGATATACGGAAATGAACCGTTTTACATACCCGAAAATCTGCATATTATCGGCATGATGAATACCGCTGACCGCAGCCTTGCCATGATAGACTATGCCCTGCGCCGGCGTTTCAGCTTCTATTCAATGCATCCGGCTTTTGAAAAAGCGGATGAAAACGGTTTTGCAGACTATACAAATGAAATCGACTGTCCTCTTTATCACAGCGTGATCGACAGAATAAAAGAGCTGAACAAGGCGATCAAAGACGACAGCGCGCTCGGCAGCGGGTTTGAGATCGGTCACAGCTATTTTACTTCCGAAAGTACAGACATGATCAATGTTGAGTGGGTAAAGAATGTTGTAGAATATGAGATCATTCCGCTGATAGAGGAATACTGGTTCGACAACGAATCTGAATGTTCAAAGTGGAAGGAAAAACTGTATAATACAATAGGTGAGCCTTATGACGAATGATAAGGGTATTCTGATAAAGAACATTTATTATATGCTGTCATACGCCTTCCAGACGCTCAAACAGCAGGATTATGAAAAAGTGGCTGCGGAGGAGTTTGATAAGATATATGACCTTTTTGCCGCTATTCTTGCAAATGGTGTTGCCCGACAGCTTAAGCAAGGACTTTACCGTGAATATGTACCTGTGCAGAATGCTTTGTCTGTTATGCGCGGCAAGCTGAATATGTCCGATACAGTCAGACTGAAAGCACAGTGCAGCCGTCGGCTTTCCTGCGAATTTGACAACTTTTCGGAAAACAATATCTATAATCAGATACTGAAAACGACCATATACCGCCTTGTACGCACAAAGGAAGTTGACACAAAGCAGAAGCAGGCACTGAAAAAGCTCCTGCTCTTTTTCGGTAATATCGACCTGATACAAACAGATCATATAAAATGGAATCAGCTTATCTATCAGCGCGGCAACAAAAACTACGAATTGCTTCTGAATATCTGTCACCTTACACTGAAAAGCTTGCTGCAAACGACCGAAAAGGGAGAATTCAAGCTGCTGTCATTTTCTGACGAACACATGGAGATGCTTTTCCAACGCTTTGTTATGGAATACTACAAGCAGCATCATAAGGAACTCAGCCCGAAAGCGCCAAAGATAGACTGGAATATAACCGACGGACATGAAAACTCCATGATACAATTTCTGCCGAAAATGCAGACGGATATCACCCTGCAAAACGGAGACAAAGCGCTTATCATAGACACAAAATACTATACAAGCATCATGGCAGAAAACTATAAAAGCACCTATCGTTCTGCTCATTTATATCAGATATTTTCCTATGTCAAAAACATGGATACAGAAAACACCGGAAAGGTCTCAGGTCTCTTGCTTTATGCTAAAACATCGGAAGACAACCTTCCTGATGGCAGCAGTGTGCTGATAGGAAGTAACCGTATCGGAATAGAGGTCATTGATCTCAACAGAGATTTCAAGGATATCGCAGGACAATTAGAAAACATAATAAACAAGTATCTATAGGGCATCTCTAAAAACTTGTTTTTAGAGATTGGGGTGTGGGGCAAAGCCCCACGAACCCTCACTTTCCTATTCCATTGTTGATTGTATAGAAAGGTTTTTAGAGGTTGCCTATAATATATAAAACAAAAAACACCACTTGTGGTTTTCTGCACCTCGTCAGCTGTGATGTCAATAAGAATACTGCCATGAAACTCTGCATCCGTATCATCCTGAGATGCAAATTCAAGACTGACTATCTCAGCGTCATTCTCTCCGACAGTAAACTCTACGGAGTTTAGAAGTCCTGCGATATTCTTATCATTCTTGCTTTTTGCCTGTGACAGCCTGGGATTTTTGCCGACACATTTCAATGTTGTTTTTCCGTTTATCTTGACCGTCATTCCGGTAATGGCTGCTATCTGCGTATCATCGGCATGACCGCCGGAAAAGGAAATGACATCTCCGATATCGAGTGCAGGGTTTCCTATTGTTTCCGAATCAAACGGAACATACCTGACTTTGGAAATGTCACTAAGGATGTTGCGTATTATTTTTTCTCTTGTATCACGCAGACCAAACTGCAAAAGAGGATTAACACCGAGATTCATTGTCAGTCCGTCATCTGGAGTGAGAGCATAATATTCAGCAGTAGTCGTTTTTTGATTGGTAGAATTGACCGCCGTATATCGGGTAATGAAGTCTGAAAAGCTGCTCGAAAACCGCTGCTTATCCGACACCTGCATAAAAGGCACATTCCCATATTTTCGCAGTTCAAGCTGTCCCTCACGGTTTATCTGACAATAGCAGCCTAAAACCTGTGCTGTATAGAAAAGCAGATCACGCCAGCTTTCTATATCATTTTCGCCGTAAATGCCGTAGATAAACTTACCGTTGGGCATAGCCTCAATATCAGCTCTTGTGTGTGCGAAAGGCACATGACAGTTCTCACAGGCAAGGGAGAAAAAGTCAAAAGGAGTGCCGGAAGAAAGCGTATTTTTGAAGCTCTTTTCAAAATTCAGCATACAGTCATAGGCTTTAATTTCAAGCGTTTTGGTGCTGCGATTTGCTTCACTTATCTCAAATATCCCCATAGGTATTTCTTCAAAATGACCGCCCACATCAAGATGAAACGAAAGGGTTATCGTGCCATCTTCCAAGCTGTACCTGTCAATATCGGTGAAAAGAGATATACCCATCTCCGCAGCGTAAACAGTACCAAGCTCTATCTCTGTATTGCCGCAGCATTGACGGGTTATATATCCGCTGCCTTTGACAATATCTTTATTTTCAAATTGATACTTCTGACCTTTTTTCGTTGTGATCTCACCAGTCCAGAAATAACTGCGGCTGTTGCTTTGGATTACCTTTATGAAGTTTTCAGATACAGGGTACATTGGTTCACTCCTCCCATATGAGATTTTTAATATTCTTTCAGCGTAAAATCAACAGTCCACAACCCTTTATATGAAGTATCCTGCTCTAACTTTGCTTTGAAGCCGTCAATATACATTTCAGTTTCCTTAAGTGATAAGCTGTCTGTGTCAAAATACTCTACTGTCAGCTTATTCTGCTTTGAATATGCCGTGAGCTTTTTCAGCCACAAAGCAGTCACCGTAAAGGAAACGGATATGTCAACAACACCCTGACGCACGACATCACGCTGTCTTGTTCCGGCTTCTGTTTCGCCGCCGGAATCTGATTCCACGGAGGAAAGCGACAAATCGTAGGAATCGGGATACGGCAATAATTCAAACGATATCACCGTTACCACCCATTGTGCCGCCTTTAGGAAAAGCCCCTTTAATCGCAGTTATAAGTTCAGTAAAATCTATTTGAGATACACCACCATCTGAAGCAGTTGCTGTGACTTCTGCGTGAGGATTTACGACCATATCAGCAGATACATTTTTCATTGCACTCTTTATCATCCCTCTACTGTTCTCGATACCTTTAGCAAGTCCCTTCATGAAGTCAGGCATCCAGCTCTCAAAATCGGTAAGAGGTCCCTCATCCGGAACAGAGAAGTGCAGGAACGACCGTATCTTATCCGCTACGCTTGATACTGCATTCCCAACCGCACCGATGCAGCTTTTAATACCGTTTACGATGCCCATGACCATATCCATGCCCCAGTTGAAAGCTTGTGACGCAAGCCCAGTAATATGATCTTTTACATTTGCAAATCCATTTTTGACTGCATTGAAGATATTTGACATCGTGTTTTTAATACCGGAGAATATGTTGTTAAACGCATTTGAAACAGTCGACTTGATATTATTGACATCTCCTGAAACAAGCGACTTTATTACATTCCACACATTCGTCAGAACATTTTTGATATTGTCCATTATGGAAGTAATAATTGTTTTTATCGTATTGAAAACAGAGGATATAACACCCTTTATCGCATTGACGACAGAGGTAACAGCATTTTTTATGGTGTTCCACGCATTAGTGATAAAGGTCTGAATTCCAGTTACGATTGTCGTAATAACTGTTTTTATCGTATTCCATACAGTAGAAATGACAGTATGTATCGCATTCATCACGGTAGTTATTACTGTCTTGATTGCATTCCAAGCTGTAGTCAGGAAGGTTTTTATAGCATTTACGACCGTCATAAATGTATTTTTAATGGCGTTCCAGATAGTAGTGAAAAAAGTAGAGATTGCAGTCCAGACCGTCACTGCGGCTGTTTTTATACCATTAAGAATACCACTAAAAAAGGAGCAGATGTTATTCCAGATATTACTGAAAAACTCACTGACACCGTTCCAAAAATCATCCCACGATATGCCGAACCAGCTGAGAAATACCTCAAATATTCCCTTCAGTACATTCAGAATATTCTTGATATTATTGACAAGGAAGTTCCACGCAGCCATAAAAATGCCCTTGACACCATCCCAAACCTGCTCCCAGTTGCCGGTAAAGATACCGATAAAAATATCAAGTATTGCCGTTATCATATCAAGAGAATAAGAGAGCATATTGCTTATGTAT
>CACYWT010000115.1 GCA_902778175.1 uncultured Ruminococcus sp.
ATACGAGGGCGTTAAGGGCGGTGAGTTCTACACTCCGTCAAGCGTGGTTCGCACCCTTGTTGAGATACTGCGCCCGTTTGAGAACTGCCGTGTATATGATAAAACCGTAGCGGGATTGATACAAAAGAAAGACTTGAAAACAGCGTAAACCGCTTGTTTTCAAGCCTTTTTTCTTTTGCGTATTTGGTATTTGGTGCTGTCCGGGTGGCTGCTGAAAAGCAGCTTAAGGTTTGGGTGCATAAATGAACGAACTAAAAGGAGGTTCGTGTAATTATATAGGGGTTCGTTCAAGGATTATACTGTGTGGTAGTGTTAATTCAGGTACACAAGTGGAGATAAAAAGAATAATCTTAAAGATAAGAATCAAATTTTCACACAGAGTCAGATTAATAAAATTGGTATTTACGCAAAATTGTCGTGTGTCAACCATAGTATTTATAATCGAAAAAAAGAGAACATACGGATATATAACACACGGATATATTATATAACTATTAGTAACTGTTCTTTATTGATGTCATGATAAAGCGTACAGTTTTGTGCCTTGAATACTTTGACTATTTCCGAAAGCTCTCCGCCATCATCAAACAAATCCGAGATATTCTCAAAACGATTTAGCTTTTCAGGATAAAAAGCTAGCGTTTTTTTGTTGTCGAATACAGCCGTATATAATATTTCAGCCTCGACCAGATCCTGAAAAATATGACTGCCGTAGGATAATTCCGGATTATATCCTGCTCTGCTTTCCTCCATCTCACAGATAACATCAAACCCGCTGATATCCGAAAACATCGTAGGTACTCCGAGTTCCTTTGATGAAGTCCCTATCCTTCCGGGTACCATAAGCATAAGATGTTCCTCGGAACCCCGGAAATGCCAGTTGATCTTTCCTATCAGACGCGCAACGGCAGATTTATCATTATACGGCATATTGTAATACCCTATCGGATCAACATATACGATATAGTCAAGCTGCTCTGTTCTTGATAGTCCCATTGATGCACCCTTAGTGTGGAGCAGGATATGTTCATCTGTAATATTTTCGGGCATCGTGACCGTGTTATTTCCCTTAATCACCTGCAGCGGTCTGCACTGTAGGAGGTCTATAGTATATTCGCCGTCATCAGAAACATTGATCGTAAACTCTGTATCCACCGGATAATTATATTCAGATTGTATGCAAGCAAGCATCCGCCGCATACTCTCCATCAGCTTTTTATTCTTCACAAGACCCTGACAGGAAATAAATCTGATGTCACGATCTCTTCCCATTTCTCTGAGCCTTTGCTCTGCCTCGAAATCGTGCTCTAAAAGAATATTTCCAAGGTAGCGGGGAATTACGGGCAGCATTGTATCAAGGCTTACTCTTTCAAGATCATGCTTTGAGGTATTGATAACCTCAGCATTGCGCTGTGAGAATTTATGCTTGTCGGCAGCGGTCGAATATGGTGTTCTTTCAGGCATATCAAGGCTTACAAGTCTCGGATATGACCCTTCTGTCCTGTCAACGGCAGATGTTCCGAGCCCCATTACAAGTCTGAGCATACCTGTCCCCGGATCGGCAGTCTGTAAAAATCTGTAGGGACTATAGGAATAACCGACCCCTGCCGCACAGGGCATATAGTAGGAACCGTAATACGACCCCGAGACCCTTTGAACAAGGAGCGCCATCTGCTCGTCACGCTTGTCAAGTCCCCGTCTTTTTCTGTAATCAAGAGCAGAAAGCCCCATTGTGCTGGCATAAACGTTTTTTATTGCATTTTCAAATTCTGCAAGCCTGTCCTCATAGCTTCCTCTGTTCGCACAGAATACAGATTCGTATTTTCCGGCAAAAGCATTGCCGAAGCCGTCCTCAAGAATACTGCTGGATGGATCCTGACCGTAGTATTCAATGATATTTCCGAACTGCTCACGCATAACATCGGAGAATTTTCCGTTCAGCAGCAGCTCTCTGAATTCCCCTGCAAGCCTGAAATAGCCCTCCTCGGTTCTCTGCTTTATCCTCATATCCCAGAAACCGTTATCGACTATATATGTGTAGTAAACATCCGAGCCGATATAAAATGAATCATGAGGTTCAAGGGTGTTGTTTATTTCCGGCTCCCTGTTGCGGATAATAGCTCTGGACAGCAGCATACCACAGGCTTTTCCGCCTATCATTCCGGTGCCTATCATATGGCTGCGGACTTCAAAATAATC
>CACYWT010000116.1 GCA_902778175.1 uncultured Ruminococcus sp.
GGACTGGGGATCTTTATGGTAAAGAAAAGCATGGACAATGTAAACTACGAATACAAGGACGGGAAGAATATTCTCACCATAAAGAAAAATCTGAATTAACCCGAAAAGATAATGAAACCAACAGAAAAAGGCTCTCGGGTAGTGCGTATAACGCTGCTTGAGAGCCTTTTCTGCATTTGTGTGGTGAAATAAGGAATTTGTATATATTATTCTGTAAATAAACTCTATCATAGAAAAATCAGGAGGATAGATGATGATAAAGAAACTTAAAGACAATGTTGTAATAATTGAATTGATTTTTTCCATAGCATCAGCTGTGATTCTTATACACTTCAGCGAGCTGTTCTGGACAGAAGAAAGATTACTGTCGTTACTCTTTAATGTCGGCGTTGATCTGATAGGATTACTTGTCTGTGCGGCGCTCATCTACGGAAGTATGAGACAGAAGAGTGAGGGAACAAGAGATTTCAGGCTCCTGATTCTTCTTACAGAATTCAGCTTTTTGATCAATTTAGGGATCTCTTATACGGTTAACGCTCCGGATATGAGAACGATCTGTTTCGTATTTTGTCTGGTCAGCAAGCTGATGGATCTTGCTATGATCCTTATCTTCTACCGATATGTAAGAATAACATTGAAATTTGAGGGTAAGCTTGCCGGATTTACAACAAAAATCCTGTCTGTGCTAATGGTGTTGGAAATCCTTCTGTTATTATCAAATTTTTTCTTTCCGACCACATATTGGATCGACGAAAAGGGAGCGTATTTTGCCAGTGATCTTTCTTGGACAGAGGATATAATGCTGATCACAGCAGGAATCCTTACGACTATACTGATAATCAGGAGCAACAACCCGCGCAAACAAAAAATTGCAGCGTTGTTGTTTATAATCTTACCGGTCCTGGAATACGTATATACGGGCGGTGTGTTCGGAAACGCCGGTCAGTACGGAGTTAATCTGGTATCACTGATCATTATGTACTGCGTGATATTCAATGAAAAGAGCCAGAAGCTTGCGTCTACGCAGGTTGAGCTGGATATGGCTACTCAGATTCAGTCGAGTATGCTTCCCAATATGTTTCCGGTATTTCCGGAACGTAAGGAATTCGACATTTATGCTTCCATGGATCCGGCGAAGGAGGTCGGCGGAGATTTCTATGATCTGTTCATGATTGACGAAGATCATCTTGCAATGGTCATAGCTGATGTATCCGGAAAAGGTATTCCGGCTGCGCTGTTCATGATGTCCTCAAAAATCCTCATAAACGACCATGCCATTATGGGCGGCACGCCGGCAGAAATACTCGAAAGAGTAAACAAGCAGGTTTTTTCCACCAACAAGGCTCATATGTTCGTAACTGTATGGCTGGGCATATTCGAGATCAGCACAGGCAAGCTTACCAGTGCAAGTGCAGGTCACGAATACCCGATGATAAACATAAACGGCAAATACGAAATACTCAAAGACAAACACGGTCTCGCGATAGGTGCGGCAGGAATATCAAAGTATAAGAACACAGAGATCACCCTCAAAAAGGGCGACAGCATCTTTGTCTATACCGATGGTGTTGCTGAGGCAAATAACGCAGCCGAGGAGCTTTTCGGTACAGACCGTACACTTGAAGCCCTCAACGCTATTCACGAGGGAACTTCGCAGAAGGAAGTGCTGGCAGGTGTCCGTGCTGCCGTTGATGCATTTGTAAAGGAAGCTCCTCAGTTTGACGACCTGACGATGCTCGGCATGAAATACTTCGGTTCCGAAAATAAAACCGAAACGGAGGAATCGTAATGAGGGAACTTGTAATTGAAGCTGACCGCAGCAATATGCCGCAGGTACAGGCATTCATTGATGAACATGAGGAACTGTTCGTTAATATCGCCAGCTATGCCTATGATTCCGGGATCGGGATGGCTGTGGTTCAGGTCACTGTGCATGAGGATCCGCTTTCTGTCGAGATAACCTTTATCGACAACGGAAGGCAGTATGACCCTCTTGCAAAGGCTGACCCTGATACAACTATCAGCTCGGCAAAGCAGCGCAAAAAAGGCGGACTGGGGATCTTTATGGTAAAGAAAAGCATGGACAATGTAAACTACGAATACAAGGACGGGAAGAATATTCTCACCATAAAGAAAAATCTGAATTAA
>CACYWT010000117.1 GCA_902778175.1 uncultured Ruminococcus sp.
AAAAAGTGTTCTTCAGAGTAAAAAGAATGCGGATGTTTACATATTGAATGATAAGCTAACCTTGTCCGTTTTTGCGGTGCTTGAACAAAGCCTTAAAAAGGGCTGCGGAAAAGAAATGCTTCGGCTTAATATTCAGAACGCGAAAATTATGGTAATAGACAGGCTTCTTGTTACTTGCTATCCTGATAACAAGGCAAGTGAAAAGGTGATACTCGCAAATGGCGGCATTTATGAAAAGACGATAACTGTTGACGGAAAAGAGATAAATCGTTATTGGATAGATATTTCTAAGTGAGAACAAAACAGATGTTTATTTACGGAAAGCTGATTGATATGCACTACATATACAGATACGATTCTCCTGTCGGAAGCATGACAATGGCAAGCAGCGGAGCAGCCCTTACCGGCTTGTGGTTTGACAATCAGAAACACTTTGCGCAGACGCTTTCAGAGCCATATGATGAAAAGCTGCTGCCTGTTTTTGAAGACACGATCAAGTGGCTTGACATATACTTCGGCGGAGCTGTTCCTGATTTCACGCCTGAGCTGTCCGTACATTCAACGCCATTCCGTAAAGCCGTGTATGATATACTTCTGACGATCCCCTACGGTCATACCATTACCTACGGTGAAATAGCAGCAAACCTCTCGCATCAAATGGGCAAAAAGAAAATGTCTGCTCAGGCTGTGGGCGGTGCGGTAGGACATAACCCCATATCAATTATTATCCCATGTCATCGTGTGGTCGGCGCAGACGGCAGCCTGACAGGATATGCAGGAGGAATTGACAGGAAAAAATTTCTGCTGGAGCTTGAAGGAAATATAACGAGATAAATGTCCGGGAGACGGTTACACTGTATTTTAAATGTATAGTGACAATGGTATTAAAAAAACGTACAGAAAGGATGTTGCAAATGAAGAAAAAAGTTGTGTCGCTGCTACTTTCGCTGGTCATAACAGTGGGTCTGTGTGCCTGCACTCCCGAGGAACCGGTTATGCCTCAGCAAATACAAAAAGCTGCGATAGCTGAAAGACCGAAACCCGGCGAGGATTTTTACGAATATGTCAATTATGATTTTCTGACAACGGCTCAGGTACCGTATGACAGCAATAGTTACAGCAGAACGGATCAGATCAGTGAGGAACTTGAAAAGGACATTTCTTCGATCGTGGATCGCTGCTGCAAGGATGGAAAAACCGCTGATGAAATTCAGATAAAGACTGTCGGAGTTGATCCGCTTTTGCCGATCGCAGCGATGATAGAACAGTGCAATACCACAGATGAGCTTATTGCCGTAATGGGAATGCTCTATCAGGAATATGGAGTTTCCTCATTTCTCAAATTTGGAATAAAGCCTGATGTGGTTGATGCCTCGATCAACAGGCTTTATCTTTTCGGGATAAATACAATGGGAAATATGAAGGAAAACTTCACGAAAACTGATAATGGGCCTGAAATGGTCGGGGATATCATCAAAAACACTATTTCAATAATAGACGAAAAAGAAACAAATAGTCTTGAAAGAGCTCAGTCGGCAGTCAGAATAGTAAACGATATCATTTACGAAATGCTGGATTCAAAAGAACAATTCAATATCGAAAAGCATTACAAGCTTTATTCAAGAGACGAACTGAAAAAGATGTTCAGGAATATCAACGTTGATCTTATGCTTGAGTCATTCGGCTTCAGCGAGGATAAGATCGTCCTCTATGAAGAGGAAAGCGCAAAAAAGGCAGATGAATTATTCACTTCCGAAAACCTTCGTGCTCTCAAGGATTATACACTTGCCTGTGCGATATATACATATAACGATGCACTTCCGCCGAGCAGTCAGGACGGTTTTTCATCTCTTGTAAACAAGGAAACGGAACTTCAGAGAAAGGGCATGCTGTTTATCAACGGCAGTCTTCCTGAGGAACTCGGTGTTATATACGGAAAAGAGATATGTACGGACGAAGTCATGAATATGGCGGAAAAAATGCTGACAGATATCAGGAAGTCGTGCCGTGAGCTGATACAGAGCTCTTCAAGATTCAGCGATGATTCAAAAAAGAAACTTACAGAAAAACTCGATAATATGATATTCCTTGTCGGATACAACAAGGATTATCAAACACCCTATGATCTCATTCCGAAAGAAAAAGGCGGAACACTGATCGGGAACCTTATAAGCATCAAAAAAACCAATGTTCAGCTCGAAAAGAAAAAACTCAGCGAAAAGGCTGACAGAAATACATGGGGATTCTATCCGACAGAAATCAATGCAGTCTATTCGCCGTTATCAAATACGGTAACGATACCTGCAGTAATGCTCAGCAAGGCGATATTTGATCCGAAACTCGGAGAATATAAGAATATCGGAATGCTCGGTTATGTAATAGCACACGAGATGAATCATGCCTTCGATTCACTCGGTATTAATTTTGATAAGAACGGATGCTATGATCCGGAATTCATAGAAAAGGCTGACCGTGATGCATACAAAAAACTGCAGGAAAAGGTCATCGATTATTATCAGAATTATAAGATACTTGATATTTACAGTATCGACGGAGAAAAGACGCTCGGAGAGAATATTGCCGATATCGGTGCTATGGAGTGTGTTGTAAATATCACTGACAACAAGGAAGAGATCAGGCAGATACTCGAGGGAGAAGCTGAGCAGTGGGC
>CACYWT010000118.1 GCA_902778175.1 uncultured Ruminococcus sp.
CGCAGGAAGATAGACAGAATGGTGTTAAACGGAAATCATCTGCTTCTGATACCGGGCATTATCCTCGGTATGTTGACCGGATATGGGGCGATGGCCTGGTATTGCGATGCATTTGTTGAAATTGAGGGACTTATGATACCGGTTGCGTTCTCGATTCCTCATATTATTCTGACAATTTGTATTGTAACGCTATGCTATTTTGTATCGCTTTTTCTTGTACGAAGAAAGGTCGAAAAGATCGATATGATCGAAAGCCTGAAGGATAACCGTGATTGATGATCATCAGTGCTTTTCATAGCCGTGTATGTATCGGTTTTCCTCTCCGCAAAGGGTGAGAAACTTTCTGAACGGACGACAGGCTTTGCGTACTGCTCCTGCCGCTTGTATTCGGGCTTAACGGCATCTGGTGGTCAGTGGTTGTTTCGGATATTCTTGCGCTTATCCTGACAGTTATGTGTGTTATAAAAACAGGAACAGGTATCATTATGCTTAAACAAAAGATGGTTCCTGTTACTTTTAATTTTAAAAATAATTCATAAAAATGTGTTTTTTTGTAATGTTTGTGTAATGCTTTGCGTTGTATAATGAATCTATATGGATAAATTTTTCGCTCCTGCGACAAAGCAGGCGTAAAACTATTCGTTACTATTCACAGTCGATTTGATATCTGATTTTTGATGAAGCCCCTCGTGGGCTTCTTTTATTGGCATAATGCACTATATACAGTGGTTATATTTGTTAATATTTACAATCACTATTTCTTGACTTTTATTAGTGGTTATAATATAATAGATATATGACCACTAGCAAAAGGAGAAAGCATCATGTCAACCATCGTGCAACACTACGACAAAAAAACGGGTAAGATTCGGGTCTACGAGTCAACGCCTCACTATGACCCTGTTACCGTCAACGCCTCACTATGACCCTGTTACCAAACAGTCGAGACCCAAGCGAAAATACCTTGGCACCCTTGATCCTGAAACAGGAGAACTGATCCCTTCTTCAGGCCGTCGCGGCAGAAGACCATCTCCAAAAAATGCCACCACTACGGAAGAAAATGCTATACCCTCACAGATTACAGAGCTTCAAAAATCCATCTTCCTGAAAGAAGATGAAATTGCATCCCTCCGGGCTGAGGTGAAAAAATTGAAAGCCACCATAAGATCCTATGAAAAAATATGTGCCTCAATCGCCAGCTCTTTAGGAAAGGCCCCGCGTGAAATATGATCAAACTTACCGGTGATCTGCGATGCGACTTTGACAAAGTGGCCGCAGAAAATACAAAACTGAAAGACCGCATACTTGGTTATCAAGAAAAGGTTGTCTCGTTACAGACATCCATCAAGAACCTTAAGCGCTCCAAGGAGTCCGATAAGAAGCAATACACGGAATCCCTTGCTGAAAAAGATGCCATTATCAAGCCTTCTTAACCATGATGGCCGCAATACCGGCACGCCCACATCGCAGACACCAAAAAACAAAAACAAGGTCATCCCGAATTCACGACGTAGTAGCGGAAAGCCAAAAGGCGGGCAGGTCGGACATCCCAAGGCATCCCTTGAAGCGCCAGATGAATCCGAAATCACGGATACCATCGGGCATCCACTGCAAGAGGATGAATGCTGCCCTAAATGCGGCTCTGCCGACTGCACTCCCACCGGTGAGTCTGAAGTAAAATACGAATACGACATACAGATCAAGGTCGTTAAGATAAAGCACGAATTCTTTTGTTATGAATGCAATAAATGCGGCACTGTATTCCGTTCGCAGATACCTCCAAACCTGAAAGAAACAGCCCAATATGGAAGCGGACTACAGGCTTTTGCCCTATCCCTCACAAATACCGTGAATGCCGCTATGAATAAAGCCGCCATGTTTCTTTCCGGAATAACCGGTGGTGACTTAACACCATGCGAAGGTTACGTCGCAAAGCTTCAGGTACGTGCGGCAAAAGGTCTCCTCCAGTTCCGTGAAGATTTGAAGCTTGTCCTTATCACGAGAAGGATCGTCTATTGGGATGATACTGTTATTTTCATCCTTGCAAAAAGGGCCTGCTTCAGGTTTTACGGAGACGAGACCATTGCCTATTACACAGCGCATGAACACAAGGACATGGAGAGCCTTGATGATGACAATGTATTAAATCTCCTGACTTCAGACACCAAAACCATGCATGACCACTGCACCGTAAACTATAATGAAAAATACAGTTTTGAAAATATTGAATGCAACCAGCATCTCCAGCGCGACTGCCAGAAGAATACGGATGATACCTGCCATCAATGGTCCAGTGATCTTAAGGATCTTATCAGCACCACCATTAAGGATCGTAATGATGCGATCTTGCGTAATGAGTCTGCTTTTGAAGAATCCTATATTAAGCAGTTTCAAGAAAAAGTTGACCAGTACCTTGCGGATGGATGGTCTAAAAATGAAGCTGAGCCGGATAATTATGGCGCCGCATGGGAACGGACTCTGCTTAACAGAATCTCAAAATTCCGTGTGCCATATTTTCTGTGGGTTGAAGACTTTACCCTGCCAACCACAAATAATCTGAGTGAACGAGGGCTGCGCGGAGTCAAATCTCATATGAAAATATCAGGTCAGTTCGAGTCTGAAGCTGCAGCAGACAATCACGCTCTTATCAGAACTTATATTGAAACATGCCGTCGAAATAAGATCAATGAGATTGATGCGTTGCAACGATTGTGCAAAGGAAATCCCTATACAGTTGCTGAAATATTTCCGACATCACCTCCCTGAATTTACA